>JACRCS010000473.1 GCA_016218905.1 Deltaproteobacteria bacterium | reverse complement strand
GGCGCCACGGGCGTCGGAGTCGCGGCGAACGGGAAGGGCATCTTCTACTTCACGCAGCTCTTCGCGAGCGAATCGGGCCGCGCGGGCCGCCGGGCTCTCTCGCCGAGGGCGCCTGCCGACCGGACGCGGGCGCGCGGGACTCGCCTGGCAGGCGGCAGGGACCGCCGATGAACGCGGGCCGGGCGCCGAGCTGCGGCCTCCGAACGGAGGGTGGGGCTCCGCACGGCTCCGTCCTCGAGCCGCCGTGCCGGACGAGGGCTGCGCCCGACGCGAGCCGCACCCGGCCGAAGGCCGTGGGGCAGCCCCTGCGGATCGGCCATCGGGGCGCGGCGGGGTATCGCCCCGAGAACACCGTGAGCTCGATCCTGAACGCCCTGGAGCGCGGGGTCGACCTCGTCGAGGTCGACGTGCGGAGGTCGCGGGACGGGCACCTGGTCCTGCTCCACGACGCCGGGGTCGACCGGACGACGGATGGCAGCGGTCTCGTCGCGGAGATGAGCCTGCGGGAGCTGCGCCGGCTCGACGCCGGCGGAGGAGAGCGGATCCCGACCCTGGAAGAGGCGCTCGCGGCGGCGTGCGGCCGCGCGGGGCTCCTCCTGGAGGTGAAGGCAGAGGCCCTCGGGGAGCAGGTCTATTGGACGGTGGCCACGGCGGACTTCCCTGGCCCGGTGGTCTACGCTTCGTTTCTCCACGGGGAGGTCCTGGCGATCCGTCGAATGGACCGGCAGGCGCTCGGAATGGCGTTGCTCGAGGGCGTCCCCGTTCAGCCCACCGCCTTCGCCCGGGAGGCCCGGGCCACCCACGTAGGGCTCTCCCTCGCCTCGGCCACGCCGGGTTTCGTGCGCGCGCTCCACGCCGACGGGTTTCAAGTCGTTGTCTATACCGTCAACGAGCCCGACGAGATCGACCGGACGAAGTCCCTGGGCGTCGACGGCATCATCTCCGACTTCCCCGACCGCCTCTGATCGGCGCGTGGGGCCGGTGGACGAAGTGGACGACATGGACTGAGTGGACCTGGAGCCGCCCGTCCTTTCCCTTCACCCTCGCCGCTCCCGCCCTCCTGGGCTCTGCAGGCCGGCCCCTCCTGAGGCCGACTAGCCCCTCCCGGGCGTCGTCATCCTTCATCCTTCCTTCGGACTCTCCATTTCCCCAAACATTGGTTTGTGTAACAATCCTCCATGGATCGTCCCCCGCTCCAGAGGAGGTGCGGCCATGCCCGAACGCGACGGTGCCCTTCGGCGGATCGAAACGCTGCTTGCGAGTCCCCGTACCGAGGAAGTGCGCGAGGGCCTGGAGCTCCTCCGAGCCGAGCTCGGCAGGGGCCCCGGAGAGAGGGGCCGGGCCCTGGTCGAGGTGCTCTCGACGCTCTTCTACGTCGATCCGTTCGACCGTCCAGACCTCGCGCGGGCGGTCGAGGAAGCGGTCCGACTCCTCGCCTGCTGCCCCTGGGCGATGCCCCTCCTGCTCGAGACGCTCGACGCGGGGGACCTCAAGGCGCAGATGGCCGTCGCCTCCGCGCTGGGGAGCATGGGGGAGGACGCCGTCGAGCCGCTCCTGGCCGAGTACCGGCGGTCCTCCGACGCCTCTCGGAAGGCGTTCGTCCTGTACGCGCTCGGGAAGGTCAAGGCGCCCGCCGTCGTTAAGGCTTCCGAGTGCGCGGTGGAGGCGTGCGCCTCGTCGGATCGCGAGCTCCGCGATACGGCGACCCGGATCATCGGGAAGCTCGCCGAGTCCATACGACCGGCCGACCTCCCGGAGGCGCTCGGCCGGTCGTTCGTCGCGGCCCTTCGCGCCAACCTGGGGGATTCGAGCCCGGCGGTGCGCGCCAAGGCGGTCCGGAGCCTCGGAAAGCTCGGCAAGTTCGGCCACCTCCGGCCGGAGGAGCGCCAGGAGCTTCGGGCCGTGTGCGAGCGGCTCCTGGGGCGCGACGAGCAGTCGGATTGGGAACGCGCCTACATCGTCCGGAGGGAGGCCGTCGAGGCCCTCCGGCAGCTCTGAGAGGACAGGGAATGGCGGGCGGACAGAGACTCGGGCGCGTCGTCGTGGCGGTAAAGCAGGTGCCCGACACGACGCAGGTGAGGGTGGACCCGGAGACCGGGACCCTCATCCGCGAGGGCGTTCCCTTCATCGTGAACCCCTTCGACACGCACGCGGTGGAAGAAGCGCTGCGGCTCAAAGACCGGTTCGGCTGCCCCGTTACGGTCCTCACCATGGGACCGCCCAACTCGGTGGCGGCGCTGCGCAAGTGCCTCGCCCTCGGCGCGGACGAGGCGGTCCTGATCTCCGACCGCGCCTTCGGCGGCGCCGACACGCTGGCCACGAGCTATGTTCTCTCGGCGGCGATCCGCACGCTGGAGCAGGAGCGGGGTCGGGTGGATCTCGTCTTCTGCGGCAAGCAGACGATCGACGGCGACACCGCCCAGGTCGGGCCGGGGATCGCCACGCGCCTCGGCTGGAGCCAACTGACGCTCGTGGATCGCGTCCAGGAGGTCGACTCCGCCCGGCGCACGGTGACGGTCCGGCGGAAGCTAGAACGGCGTAAGGAGACGGTCCGGGCGCCCCTTCCCGCGGTGCTGGCGGTGGTCCGCGAGATCAACCACCCCCGCTATCCGGCGGTGGCCGCGCGACTCGACGCCGAGGGGGCGCCGGTGGAGACCTGGACGAACGCCGAGCTGCGGCTGCCGGAGGAGCGCCTCGGCCTCAAGGGTTCCCCGACCAACGTCAAGCGGATCTTCGCGCCGCAACGCACCCGCGGCGAGATCCTCGGCGGCGAGGATCAGGACCCGGACGCGGTGGTCCAGGAGCTCATCCGAAAGCTCATCGAGCGCGACCTGCTGGTGGTGTAGTTGTCAGTTGTCTGACGACTGAGGCTCTTGCAGAAGTCTTGGTCTTGTAAATGAGAGGGCACACCTCTCCCGTCCATTGTATTAGTTGTCTTTTGGGTGTCGCCGTGTCTTGCTTGGCTTACCTAACTCCAGAGTCGCGGTGGAGACGAGTGCTGTCGACGTTCTGTAATCTCTATCTATCCTGCATGCGATGGAACAAATCGCAAGAGTTGATCGACTGCGAGCGCTATAATGCCAAACATGAGATGGCAAAGTACTTTTGCATGTCCTCGCACGCGAACGTTTCGGCCTCCGAACTCGTCCTTAAGTCGCCCGTTGACGCGTTCCGAGGCGGTTCGTTGGTTGTAGCGGACAGCTTCTGGCATTTGAAAATGAATCGCGCGCAGGCGTTTGGCCTCGGTAGCCAGTTCTTCCTTGAGCGTCTTGTTGGTGCGAGGGTTAACCTCAATGATGGGCACATGGCCCAAGGATCGGCTATGTTGTTTGATCTGCGCAGCATCATAGGTCGAGTCCATGACGTCGTAGAGGTTCGTAAGCCGCGAGGCGGTCATCTTCGCCAGCGGGATGGCTACTTGGCTGTCGTGTAAGGAAGCGGAGGTCAAAATGCAGCTGACGGGGATATCCCCATCGGCGGTGTCGATATGGAGGGCATAACCGATCCAGGTCTCGCGATGGCCCTTGCTGTTTCGTTTGGCGCCGACATCGCAGGCCTTCGGCAGCTCTTCGAGGCACTGGAGAAGCGACCAGTCGGACTGCTGTTCGAGCCGGGTAGGCTCTTTCGGGGCAGGTTGTTGACCCTTCTTGGGCCGGCCCCGCTTGTGCTTGGGCCGCTCTTTTGGGGCGGCGGCTTTCTTGACGGGCCGCTCTCGGGCCTCGATCTTGGTGGCGTCGCGAGAGATGTGGCCGACGAGCCGATCTTGGTGGGTCTGCTCGATGAGTACCTTGTGGACCCGAGCGGGCAAGTGAGAGGCGGCAAACTCGGCGAAGGCGCGCGAGAATTTCGATTCACTCGGTACGAGGTCCCCCTCGCTCCAGCCGCAGATCTGTTTGAATGTCGGATCCGACGCCAAGCGATCGAGGAGGCTTCGTGTGGTTTCGAGGTTGTAGACCATTTTTCCTACAAAGGCGCGAGCGATTTCGGCACGGTCTTTTGGGGGACGCCATGGCATCCCTCTGGAACTTCGGATAAACTCTTCTATGCGAACCGTTTCCAACGTAGCAATGAACTTCTTGTGTTTATCGGTGAGCTCGCCGATATAGTCTTCCAGCATCGGGAAGAGGGAACCGCAGACCTTACCCCAGAAGCACGACAGTTGCCCGAGCAGTCCTCCCATGCTGGCCTCCTTCTGCTTTGGTGTTTGTTTGGCAAAACAACACTAGCACAAGGAGGCCACTTTCATAAGCGCTATTACGCCTGCAGAGCTATATACAATTAAGCTAATCCTGCTAAACGTATTGGACGAGTGAAGACAATACCATGACTGCTGTTAGCAACTACCATAAACGCACAACGCTCTTCGAAGCCCACAGGGCGAAGGGGTCGCTCGCCATAGCGAGCGGCTTTTGAACGTCCCGGGGTACTTCTGCAAGAGCCTCGACTGATAACTGATAACTCGTCGGAGAGGGATTCCGAGCGTATGGAGCATCAGGAAGGGCCCAAGGAACGCAAGCCGAAGGTTCCCCGCGGAAAGGCGCGGCTCGTCGCCGGCAAGTGCATTGCCTGCGGCCGTTGCGAGCCGGAGTGCCCGGTGGAGGCGATCTCCTACGACCCGGCCGGCCAGCCGGAGATCCGGCTGGAGGCGTGCATCGGCTGCCGGAAGTGCGTCAAGGTGTGCCCCGCCGACGCCCTGGAGATGTACTTCACGCCGGAGGAGGCGAGGGCCGTCGAGGACCTGAAGGCGCGGGGCCTCTGGAAGGAGCCCGACGACGCGCCGGCAAAGCCGGCGGCGGACGCGGCGTACCGGGGCGTCTGGGTCTTCGTCGAGCAGGAAGACGGCAAGGCCGCGAGCGTGAGCTGGGAGCTCCTGGGGGCGGGGGCATCGCTGGCGCGCGACCTGGGGGTCCCGCTCTCCGCCTTCGTCCTCGGCAGCGGCGTCGACCACCTCGCGCCGGAGGCCTTCGCCTACGGCGCCGAGCGCGTCTACCTGATCGACGATCCCGTTCTCGAGCACTACCGCACGGAGGCGTACCTCAAGGGGACCGTCGACCTCATCCGGAAGCACCGCCCCGAGATCGTCCTCATGGGGGCGACCGGGCTCGGCCGCGACCTCGCGGGGGCCGTCGCGACGGCGCTCGAGACCGGCCTCACCGCCGACTGCACGGAGCTCACGATCGATCGGGAGAAGCGGCTGCTGGAGCAGACGCGGCCCGCCTTCGGCGGCAACATCATTGCGACGATCCTCAACCAGCTCCGGCGGCCCCAGATGGCTTCGGTCCGGCCGCACGTCATGCGACAGCCGCCGCGCCGGGAGGGAGCCGGCGGAGAGCTCGTCCGGGAGCCGCTGGGAGTCCTGGAGGCGGACGTCCGGACGAAGGTGCTCGAGGTGCTGCGGGAGCAGGCCGGCGCCGAGCACGTGGACATCGCCGGCGCGGCGGTCCTCGTCTCGGGAGGTCGGGGGATGCAGGGGCCCGAGAACTTCCGCCTCCTGCAGGAGCTGGCCGACGTCCTCGGGGGCACCGTGAGCGCTTCTCGGAGCGCCGTCGACGCCGGTTGGATGCCGTACGAACGCCAGGTGGGGCAGACCGGCAAGACGGTGCGGCCCAAGATCTACATCGCCTGCGGGATCTCCGGCGCCATTCAGCACCTCGTCGGCATGCAGGACGCCGACCTCATCATCGCCGTCAATCGCGACCGCGACGCTCCCATCTTCGAGGTCGCGCACTATGGGCTCGTGGGCGACCTCTTCGAGATCGTCCCCGCCCTCATCCGCAGGCTCAACGAGATCGCGAAGCGGGCGTGACCCGGCGCGGCGTCTCCCCATCGAGCATGAAATGATCACACAGACCGACAGCACGATCTTCGCCATTCTCCTCACGGGAGCCCTCTTCACCTTCGGGCTCTCGGTCCGGAGGCTCTTCCGGGCGGTCCGGTTGGGCCGGCCGGACGGGCGCCTCCGCGGCACGCTCGAGCGGCGGATTGTTACGATGCTGGAGTACGCCTTCGGGCAACGCCGGGTCCTGCAGGAGCCCTTCGGGCGCAACCACTTCTTCCTTTTCTGGGGGTTCGTGATCCTCTTCTTCGACAACGCGGGGTTCGTGCTGAGCGGCCTCTTCCCCGGGCTCCACCTGAACCTCCTCGGGCCGGTCTTCTATCCGGTCCTGACCTGCCTCTACGACGTGATGCCGATCCTGGTGATCGTCTGCGTCGGGGTCGCCCTCTACCGCAGGCTCGTCGTCAAGCCGGCCCACATCGAGTACCGGAGCGTCGACGCCTTCGTCATCCTCGGCGCCGTCGCCACCCTCATGTTCCTCTTCTACGGCTACCACGGAGCGGAGATCGCTCTCGGAGAGGCGCCGCCGCTGACGCTCATGCCATTCACGCGCCTCTTGGTCGCCCCGGCCATGTCGGCGACCTTCGGGACGGGCCTCGAGGCCGCGGGCCGCGCCTTCTGGTGGCTCCACGCGCTGGTCTTCCTGGCCTTCCTCAACTATCTCCCGTACAGCAAGCACCTCCACATCCTGACGGCCATCCCGAACTGCTTCTGCCGGTCTCTGGAGCCCGTGCGGACGATCCCCCGCGAGAGCTTCCAGGCGCGCGGGAGCTACGGCGCGTCCCGGGTGGACCACCTCTCCTGGAAGGACCTGCTGGACTTCACCGCGTGCACCGAGTGCGGCCGGTGTACGCAGGCGTGCCCCGCCACCCACACCCGCAAGCACCTCAACCCCCGGGCAGTGATCCACGAGGGGAGGCGCAATCTCTTCGCCAACGCCGAGAAGCTCCGCAACGGCAACCGGACGGAGGGGCTCGTGCCCCTGATCGCGCCGAAGGACGGAATCATTCCGGGCGCCGTGGGCGAGGACGCCATCTGGGAGTGCACCACGTGCGGCGCCTGCATGGCCGTCTGCCCCGTCTTCATCGAGCACGTTCCGAAGCTCGTCCAGCTCCGGCGCCACCTGGTCGAAGAGGCCGTGCGCTTTCCGAGCGAGCTGACCGACTTCTTCGAGTCGGTGGAACAGCGGTCGAACCCGTGGGGGCTTCCTCCGGCCGATCGGGGGACGTGGGCGAAGGGCCTCGACCTTCCCCTCCTCTCCGAGCTGCCGGAGGGGGAGCGCGTCGACTACCTCTTCTACGTGGGCTGCGCGGGCGCGTTGGACAGCCGCGCGAGGCAGGCGGCGGTCGCCCTCGCCAGGCTCCTCCGGGCCGCGGACCTGAAGTTCGGGATCCTGGGTCCGGAAGAGCCGTGCTGCGGGGACTCGCTGCGAAGGCTCGGCAACGAGTTCGTCTTCGACCGCCTGGCAAAGGCGAACGTGGAGCTCTTCGAACGGCGGGGGGTCCGGAGCGTCGTCTGTTACTGCCCCCACTGCTATACGACCCTGAAGAACGACTACGCCCAGTTCGGCTTCAAAGCGAACGTGGTCCACTACTCCGAGCTCCTGCCCGAGCTCCTGCGGCGCGGGCACCTGAAGCTCCAACGCCCACCCGAGGCAGGACGGGTCGTCCTCCACGACTCGTGCTATCTCGGCCGATACAACGGGCTCTTCGACGAGCCGCGGCGGCTCGTGGAGGCGGCCGCGGGCTCCCCGCCCGTGGACCTCGACCGGCGCAGGGAGAGGGCCTTCTGCTGCGGCGCGGGCGGCGGGCGCATGTGGATGGAGGAGGACCCCGCGCACCGCGTCAACCTGGACCGCGTCCGGGAGGCCCTGGAGAAGAAGCCGGACACCGTCGCGGTGGCGTGCCCGTACTGCATGACGATGTTCGAAGACGGGGTGAAGGACCTGGGCGCCGAGCAGGGGGTGAAGGTCCTGGACATCGCGGAGCTCCTGGCCGCCCGGCTCCCCGTAGTGTAGGGCGGGGCTCGCCCCGCCGAATCGACTCAGGATGTGTCGCCCCGCGCGGGCCACGGATGGGCCCGTCTGCGCAGGGGCAGGCTCAGCGCTCGAGCAGCCTCAGCCCCTCCAATGCGGCGGGCTGGCCCGCCTCCAGCGCCAGGGCCCGGCGGTACGCCCGGCGGGCCCTCCCCCGGTCGCCCAGAGCGGTGTAAGCTTCGCCCAGCAGGACGTAGGTGCCCGGCTTTCGGCGGCGCCGCGCCGATACGCGAAGGTGGTCCACCGCCCTGCCGGGCTCGTTCATCCAGCAGCAGGCCTCCCCGATCCGGCACTCGAAGTCGTACTCGCCCGCCTCGTCCACGGCCGCTCCGCGCCGGAAGTACTCGACCGCCGCGTCGCATCGGCCGCCCGCCAGGCACTCTTCCCCGGCCCGGAGATAGAGGAGGGGATCTCGTGGCGAGAGCCTGAGACAGCGGTCGTAGAACCGTAGCGCTCCGGACGAGTCTCCGGCCCGCGCGAGCGCCTTGGCCGCAGACGCGAAGTCGAGGAGGTCCTGGCCCGCGTTGGCGCGGAGCGTCGAAGCCTCGAAGCTCTGCCGGACGGCTCCCGGGACCGGCCCCGGCGTCACGGCGACGCTCCTCGTCGCGCCGTGACCGCCCCGGCTCTCCAGGACGGTCAGGCCCGTCGATTCGGCGAAGCTCCGTATGAGCGGGAAACAGACGGGCTGGGCGAGACTCTCGCCATAGACGACTGGGCTGCGATCGGCGAGGCCGATCCGGTCCTCGTAGGAATCGTCCCCGAAGTCGCTGAAGAGGAAGACGCCCCCGGGGCGGAGTACTCCGGTGAGGGTGTCGATGAGATCGAGGAAGGCGTAGGGGTAGGCGAGCTCGGCTTCGGTGCTCTCCGAGAGCGCCCTCGCCAGGACGAGCCGGTGGAGGGGCCGGTCGAAGATCTCCTCCAGCCCCAGGCGCCGCCACTCGTGTTCTCCGAGGAGGCGCCGCCACGTCCCGGAGCCGTTCGCCCCCCGCGGTCGGTCGGCGGCCGCGTGGAGCTCGTACCAGCCGCCCGCGTGCTTTCGAAGGACCTTGGAGGGGAGGACGCAGCAGACGTAATTCGCGATGACGGCGAAGGGTGCGCCCAGCGGCGCCGCGCTGCCGTCGAGCCGCCGGGCGCGATACGGCTCGCGGGCGTCGAAGACGAGCGGCACGAGCCGGCCGGCGCGCACCCACGGCGCGAGCTCCGGCTGCGCCACGGCCTCGGCGACGGTCGTCCGGGAGACGTCGGAGAAGAGGTAGGTGAGCCTCGCGAGGAGGCTCCTCCCCGCTTCGCCCAGGTCCTCCCGGAGGGCGGTCAGGAAGTGCGCGGCGAATTGGCCCAGTCCGCCGCCGACCTCCAGGAGCGCCACGGGCTCTACCGCGGGCAACCGGCCGGCATGCGTGAGCGCTCCCGCCCAGTCGGAGAGGAGGGCGGCGTGCGCCTGGGCGAAGGTGTAGTTGTTCGTGGCCTGGTGGGGGACCTCTCCCTCGAGCCAGGGGGCGAGGCCCTGCCTCCCGAAGTAGGCCTCGTGTAGCCGCCAGCGCGCGCACCGGTCGAACGGGACCACGAAAGCCCCTCCCGCTAGCGGCCCGAGCCGGGCCGCTCGAACGTGGTGAGCTCACGTCTGCGGGAATCGTCTTACCAGGTTCCGGCGAGAAGGGAAGGGGCGATCCGGGACAGTGCGGAAAAGAAAGGCCCGCGAGGGATCGCCTCGCGGGCCGGTGTCTCCCGACGGGGACCGGCTAGCCGCAGCTACTGCAACCCGACTCGCTCGGAGAGCAGCCTCCGGCCGCCTGGTTCGCCGTCTTCACCTGGAAGCCGCGCCGGAAGGGACCGCTCAGGTAATCGACGTCGATGTCCCCCGAGCGCGCCTTCAGCTCCTTGTCGATGATCAGGCGGAAACCCGCCTCGGCATGCACTTCGTCTTGCTCCGATGGCTCATCCAGAGCCAGGCCCCAGGAGGGCCCCCCTCAGCCGCTTCCGGCGATGTAGACCCGGACGGCAGGGTTCTCGCCCTGGTCCTTGAGGGACTCCACGAGCTTGTCCCTCGCTTTCTCGCTCACGCGAATCATCGTCACCTCCTATCGAGCGTGGGGCTGCTATCATCCGACCCGTTAGATGCCCGTGACAAGCAAAAGTTTCTCCGGCCCGGGGCGACTCTTGAGCCTTCGGGTGCCTGAGGTACCATGGCCTGGAACCCCTCTATGGAGCAGGCAAATGGACAGCGGCTATCTTCTCCAGTGTTCCCAATGCGGCACCGCCAATCGGATCCCTGAAGACAAAGTAGGGAAGAAGGGGAAGTGCGGCAAGTGCGGAGCCCCGCTCATCGGCGCCCATAGCCTTCCGATCCAGGTCTCGGACGCCTCTTGGGAACGGGAGGTGCTCGGTTCGCAGGCCCCGGCCGTCGTGGAGCTCTGGAGTCCCCATTGCGGCGTCTGCTCCCAGTACGAGCTGAGCGTGCGGCAGATGGCGGCGAGCCTCTACGGTCGCGCGCGCGTCCTCCAGCTCAACGTGGAGGAGAACCCGAGAACGGCGCAGCGCTATAATATTCGAGGGGTCCCGACGGTGCTCCTCTTCAAGGGCGGCCAGCTCGTACACACGCTCGTCGGGCCGCAGGGAGAGCGCGGGATCCGCGAAAAGCTGGGAATCTGAGGCGAACCGGAACTTGGTTTGATTGGTTTGATTGGTTTGATTGGTTCGATTGGTTCGATTGGTTTGATTGGTTTGATTGGTTTGATTGGTTTGATTGGTTTGATTGGCCTGGGACTAACAAAACCAATATAACTAACAAAACCAATATAACTAACAAAACCAATATAACTAACAAAACGCATAGAACCGACAGACCGATCCGAAGGGGCTGCATGAGCACCGGATCCACGGACCCGCGGGCGCTCCTGAAACCGTCCGACGCCCTCCTCCTCGTCGACGTCCAGGTCGACTTCTGCCCGGGGGGCGCGCTCCCGATCCCCGGGGGAGACGAGGTGGTGCCGGTCCTCAACCGCTGGGTTGCCGCCGCCGTCGCCGCGTCCGTTCCGGTCTACGCCTCGCGCGACTGGCATCCGCGTCGCCACCCGAGCTTCGCCAGCGAGGGAGGCCCCTGGCCCGTCCACTGCCTGCAGGACAGCCCGGGGGCGAGCTTTCATCCCGAGCTGCGCCTCCCGCCCGAAGCCCTCCTCGTCAGCAAGGGGACCCGCTTCGACCACGACCAGCCCTCCGCCTTCGACGAGACCGGCCTGGCGGCGCATCTGCGCAGGAACCGGGTGGAGCGGATCTGGATGGGTGGCCTCGCCCTCGACGTCTGCGTCCTCGCCACCGCTCTCGACGCGAGAAGGGAACGGTTCGAAGTGTGCCTCATCGAAGGCGGCTCGCGTCCGATCACGGAGGCGGGAGGGGAGGAGGCGCTCGCCGAGCTGGGGCGGGCGGGGGTGCGGGTCGGCGGAGGGGGAGGGTGTCGCCCGTAGCCCGGGACGACATGGGCTGCACCGTTTGGATCCTTCCCGACCATTGGCTTCCTATTCCGAGTCTCCCCTCAGTCGGCCTATCACCGCGTCGACGACCTCACGATGAGTGGCTTCGGTCAGTTGACCGACAACCCGCTGAACAGCGTCTCGTTGGCGGAGAACAACTTGCCCGGGCGCGCGTAGCTTCTCCGCTGCAAGGCTCCCCGACTCGAAATCCCTCTGGCCGAGTTCAACGGCCTGAGAGGTTGCCACGGGGCCGGCCTCGCCCCTCTTCGCGTGAGTGTACCCCACGACCTCGATCATGGGTTCAAGTGCCTCGAGGAAGGCCTCGTACTGCCCACACCGGGACCTGGTGCAGGTCGAGAGGTGGATGACCTCGACCCCCACTTCCCGCATCCGCTTTGCCCTCGCGACGACCTGCTCCACGGCGTCCTCGCCGCAGCCGTTGCAGTGGGCGAAGCTCAGGAGCACGACCTCCTCCCCCGCGTACTGCTCGAAGGAGCCCGTACGGGCGTGGAGCGCCTTCAGGCACCCGGACGCCGAACACCTCTTCGAGACCTCGAAGCAGTTGATGATCCCGATGTTCTTCATGCGTTCACTCCGGCAGTTGCTGGTCCAGGACCCGCTCGCATCTCCGGCCTTCTCCGGGCCGGGAACGAGGCGAAGCGGAGCTTAATCCTTCGGCGCACCTGAGGACTTGATCGGGATCAAGAAATCCTGCTTTCGGCCCCTGCGACGATGGAAGCAAGAATCCATGGACGACCGGAAAGCAGACCCTCGGCAGCTCGGAGTCGTCACTTACTGAAGACCGGTCTCCTCTTCTCCAGAAAGGCCGTTATCCCTTCTCTCGCCGCTTCGGTGCAGGCGATTTCCGCTGCCCCCCGGTACCCGATCTCCAGCGCTTCCTGAAAGGTCTCTGCCGCGGCCTCTCCGCGTTCTTCAAAGACGCTTCGCTGCATCCAACGAGGTAGAGCCGGATTCCCGGCGAGAAGAGGATGCCGAGGATCCGTCCGATCACGGAGGCGGGAGGAGAGGAGGCGCTCGCCGCGATGGCTGGTGGGTGCTGGTCACGACGCAAGCCGAAAAGCCCACGAATCTCTTCCACTACAGCTTCGCCAGCGGGACCTGGTCGGCGGGGCCGGGGGGTCTCCGACCAGAAGCCGCTCTCAGACCTTCCCGCCACCCAAGTGCTGGACGTGCCCAGGCTGCCTGCCCTCCTGGAAAGTACGTCTTCTACGTCGGGGTCGACACGGAGCAGAACGGCAGGCTCGGTGCGTCGTTTACGACAGCGTGCAGGTGACCGTAACGAGGTAACCGCCTCTCGCCCGAGGCCCACGAATGCGCTCATCTTGCGCTCTGCCATTTGGCAAGCTATCCTATGACAAAAGGAGGCGAGCCGGATGAGCCAGATCGAAGCGGTCTTTCAGGTTCTGGGCGGGAGCACTGTCGTGGGCCCCGCGCCCGAATCCCTGCACCAGATACAAGAGCGTCTAGAGGAGGGACTGCCTTACGCTGCCCTAGAAGCACTGACCGAGCGGCTCGAGCTCTCTCAGGGCGAGGTGCTCTCCTCCCTGGCGCTCACCGCTCGCACGCTCGCCCGGCGAAAGAAGGAGCACCGCCTCCACGCGGTCGAGTCCGATCGGCTCTACCGGGTGGCCCGCATCACGGCGCGGGCTTTCGACGTCTTCGGGGACGAAGAGAAGGCTAGACGCTGGCTGCACAAACCGAACCGGTCGCTGGGCGGCAAGGTGCCTTTGGAGTTACTGACGACCGACGTCGGCGCCCAGCACGTGGACGACATCCTCGGGAGGATCGAGCACGGGATCCCCTCGTGATCCGAGTCTGGCGGGTGAGCGAGGCCCGTCACGCGGCTGCTTTCGACGGCGAGGGGGCCAGGAAGTACGGGGGGCGGTGGAACCTGCCGGGCACCGCCGTCGTCTACGCAGCCGAGAGCCTGTCCCTCGCTCTGCTCGAACTTTACGTGCATCTTGACCCGGAGGACATCCCCGCGTCCCTGGCTGCGACTTCGGCCGAGCTACCGGAAGACATCTCCGTAGAGCGTTGGGAGCAGGAGCGCCTGCCCTCCACCTGGAGAGACCTCCCGGTGAGCTATCGGACGCAACAGCTCGGTACGGCCTGGGCAGAATCGAGGCGCACGTGCGTCCTGATCGTGCCCTCCTCAGTCGTCCCGCAGGAAGACCTCTACGTCGCGAATCCCGCACACCCGGAGTTCCCGCGCATCGTCGTCGGAGAGCCCGAAGCTTTCTCTTTGGATCCGAGGCTGACCGCGCACCGTAGACCGTAGGTTCTGGGCGGGTCGCGTCGGCGCGCCTACCCGAGCTCTCCCGAGTGCGTCCGGTCGTAGACCCGCACCAGGTAGTCGATCCAGCCCGGGTCGATCGCGGGGACGGCTTCGCGGGTCCAGCGGAGCGCTACCCGCGCGCGGCCGGGGATTTGATCGGGGGTCAAGAAATTCTTCTTAGGCTGGGGAGGGGTGGATGCTCCACCCCTCGGCTGCCGTGCGGTCCTCGCCGCGCCGGCTCCCGATGCTCGGGGGGATCACTTGTTGAAGACGGGTCTTCTCTTCTCCAGAAAGGCCGTTATCCCTTCTCTCGCCGCTTCGGTGCAGGCGATTTCCGCTGCCCCCCGGTACCCGATCTCCAGCGCTTCCTGAAAGGTCTCTGCCGCGGCCCCCTCTCTTATGGTCCGAATGGTAATCGCGACGGCCTCCCGGCTCACCGGCTGCTTGCCTGCGACGGGCGGATCGGGAAGCTCGAACTCCGGGATCTCGACCTTGCCGTCCGGGATCCGCTGGATCCTTCCCTGCAGATGCTTCACCTCATCCACCGCCGCACGAATCAATTCGGGGTAGCCTTCCGCGACTCTCGACACCATGCCGATCTCCGAGGCCTCCTTCGCGCTGAGGGGTCTCGCCAGGCAGATCATTTCGTGGAAGAGCCCCGCGCCCTTCGGCCAGCGTCGATAGGGTACGACGCAGCCCCCGAGACCGGGCAGGATGCCCAGGGTGATCTCCGGGAACTGGAAGAAGGCGCCCTTCATGGCCACGATGCGGTGACAGCGGAGGGCGATCTCGAACCCACCCCCCAGGGCCATTCCGTTGACGGCCGCCACGACCGGCTTATTCATCCCGTCCATGAAGGACTGCAGCTTGGAGCAGTCCCTCGCGTACTTTTGAGCGGCTTCCCGGTTGCCGAGGCTCTGGGGAAATCTTCCGATCTCGGCCCCGGCAGAGAACGCCTTCGTCCCGTACCCCGTGATCACGAAGCCCTTGATTGCGGGGTCCTCCGCATGCTCCTCGAGCACGGAGAGGATCTCGTCGTTGACCTCGTCGCTGATCGCGTTGAGCGCTTCGGGTCTCCGGATGGTGATGACCTTGACCCCGTCCACGTCGTCGACCAGCAGGAAACGCTTAAACTCCAGGTACGAGGAGAAGGGAGACCGCGGTCTCGGAAAACCGGGTCTGTCCTTCGAGAATCGGTCCAGGATCCTCATCACCTCGGCTTCGCCGCGATCCTTCATCAGATCGAGAGGCCCCTTGTTGAAGCCGAGACCGATCCGGCAACCGTAGTTGAGGTCGCTCCTCGTGCCGATTCCCCGGTCTACGATTTCGAGGCACTGCGAGAAGAGGATGCCGAGCATCCGGTCCCTGACCACCTTCCTCACCTCCTCGGGCACCTCCACCTTTGACCCCGGTCGGGCGGTGATCCATTTGTCCACAGAAGCGAGAATGGGCGCGGGCCTATAGTGTTCTCCCTCCTCCATCTGAAGACCGTTCTCGATCATGATGAGCGGGTTCCCGTTGGCCATGTTCAGGATGAAGAAGGGCCCGGCCGCAACGAATTCTTCGACCACATGGTCGATCTGGACCGAAGACGCTTGGGAGAGGAGATGAGCCGCGTCATTGCACCAGTTGTTGAACACCCGGTCGAGCATGAAGCAGATCACGTTGTCCGTGATCAGCGGGACTTTGCCGGTCTGGGCGAAGAACCAGACCAGATAGTCCAGGGTGTCCTGGCTCTCCTCCTCCCATCGGACGACTTCCACCGGGAGCGAGCGCCACGCGGGGGCAAAGAAGTGGGTAATGCTGGTTCTCTCTTTTCTCTCGATCGGGGCGAAGATCCGCTCGGCAGGAATGGAGCTCGTGTTGGAGGTGATGATCGTATCGTCACGGACGACGCTCTCGATCTGTTCGAAGATGCTCTGCTTGATAGGGAGGCTTTCCGTAGCCGACTCGATCACCAGATCGCAATCCTTCATCTGGCTGTAGTCCGTGGTATAGACAATGTTTCCGAGGAGCTCCTTGGCATCTTGCTCCCTGAGCTTCTTCTTCTCCACGGACCTCGCGGCATAGTTCTCGAACCGCTTCTCCGCCTTCTTCAAAGACGCTTCGCTGCGTCCAACCAGGTAGAGCCGGATTCCCGGCAGGGCTGTCTTGATGTAGTAGCCGACGTCCGGCCCGATCGTGCCCGCCCCGACGATGGCCACCTCTTTCGGAAGAGGTCTGGACGGCTCGACGAACAAAGGGTTGTAGCCCGAAGAGTAGAGTTTCCTTTCCTGGTCCATGTTGCGTCTCCTTCTTCCGGTTCACGTTCCTTTCGGGGCGATTCCCTCTTCGGTCTGGGCAAGGAGTATATACCAACTCGGCCCTTCGACCGCCCAGCCGTCAACGCGCGCCATCTGGTGCCGAAAGGGGACTCGCCCCAGCCTTCACATCGACCGGAGAATACTGGTTTTCAGGGTATTCTCGTAACTTCGAAGGACGTCCAGCGGAACATGACGTTCTCCTCCCATCGGGCTTACGGCGTGATGGCAAGGCCCGTCGAGGAGTACGAGGAGGAGCTGCCGAACCGGAAGAAGAGGGAGATCGGGGCGAGGTGCCGGACCTGGGGGAGACCCGTGCCTACGATTCAGTACGACCGGAACTAGTGGACGGGGCTAAACCCGAGGCGCTGACCCCGAACGGGCACGGCTTCCTTGCGACGTCGAACCCGGCTTTGGGGAGGGACCCTCACGAGCCCCTCCGCCTTTCGAAGTGCCGGTCCCCACGAGCCCGCGCGTGGCGGCAGAGCGGCGGCCTCAGGGTACCTGGAACCGGTAGGCGTGGCAGTGGTCGCACCAGTTCACGGTCTTCTCGTGCTGCCGGTGGCACACGTTGCACTCCATCTGCGGACCCCAGTGGGGGGAGTCGTGCGGGTTTTCGGGCTTCACGGCGGCGGTCTTCTTCACCAGCTCCGCCGCGGGGCCGTGGCAGGACAGGCACCGCTCGGCAGCCACGAAGGTCGGCTTCCGGGACTTGCCGTGGCACTCGGCGCAGCCGATGCCCTTGGCTCTGTGAAGGTCGGCGGTCACTCGGCTGTCCTGCGCGGCAGCCGCGCAGAGCGGGAGCAGGGCCGCGAGGAGGACCGCCCCCACGGCGGTCCCGAGGGTCTTCGCGTGTCGGCGCAGCATGGTCGAGCACCTCTCCTTTCGGTGTGCAGGATGCACGGTTAGCTCCAGGCCTTCTCGACGCCGGCGTTCTTGCCGGCGATGCGCCCGAAGACCACGCAGTCGGCCATGGCTACGCTGCCCAGCCGGACCGCTCCGTGGACGCCGCCCGTGATCTCGCCCGCCGCGTAGAGTCCGGGGATGGGCTTCGAGTCGAAGCCGAGGACCCGGGCCTGGTTGTCGATGGCGAGGCCGCCCATGGTGTGGTGGACCCGCGGCCATAGCCTCATGGCGTAGAACGGCGGCTTCGCCGTCGGGTGGGCGTCCGGGAAGATCTTGGTGTCGAAGTCGGGGTCCTCCTTCTTCTCCACGTAGGAGTTCCACCGGGCGACCTCCTCCAGAAAGGGGCCGGCCGGCATGCTGTAGGCCTTGGCAAGCTGGTCGAGGGTGTCGAAGCGTTTCACCGCTCCGACTTCCATCGCCTTCGTGAGCACCTTGGGCACGACCTGAGTGCCGATCGCCGCCGAGTCGCCGAGGATGACGACCGGGTGCCCGAGCGCGATGATGGCGTCGGCCCGCTCCTTGCGGTTCCCGGTCTCCTTGAAGAAGCGCTTGCCCGTCGCCGGGTCCACCATCAGCCCGTAGCCCACGATGCGTTCGCAGACCTGCGGCGTATGGCCGAACCCCGGCTCGTCGGGGCTCGTCCAGGGGCCGAGTTGGATCCAGTCCATGTGGACGTCCATCGCCCCGGCCCGGCAGGCGGCGAGCAGGGCCTCGCCCGTGGCGCCCGGATGGTTCGTGGACTCGAACTTTTCGGTGAGGCGCGGGTCGTGCACCTGTCGGAGCGCGATTCCCTGTGAGAACCCGCCCGCGGCGAGGATGACGGCCCGGCGCGCCTTGATGAACGCAGAGGTGCCCGACTCCTCGTCGGGCCACTTGTAACCCCGGCGCACCTCGAGACCTGCCACCCGGCCGTCCTGGCCCACGACCAGACGGGTCATCTTCGTGCGCAGCACGACCCGGACGCCCAGGACCCTGGCCTTCGCCAGGAGCTTGTTCACGAGCTCCGAGCCCGACTGGTTCACGGTCTGGACGGAACGCTTCACCGAGTGCCCCCCGTGGAAGTTGAGCCGGCTGAACTCGGCTCCCACGTAGCTCTTCGCCCACTCGAGGGCCTCGTTGGACCGCTCGGCCACCGTGCGGGCCAGCGGGACGTGGTTCAGGTTGCCGCCCGCCTTCAGCATGTCCTTCAGCATCTGCTCGGGCGAGTCCTGGACCCCGGCCGACTTCTGGAAGGTGTTCCCGGGCGCGGAGAAGTCGCCGCCGTTGATGATCGAATTGCCGCCGTGGACCGGCATCTTCTCGAGGACGAGGACGCTCGCCCCCGCGTTTCTCGCTTCGACGGCGGCGGAGAGACCCGCGAAGCCGGTGCCGACCACGACCACGTCCACCGTCTCGTCCCAGCGCCTGGGAAGCGGCGCGGCGGCCGCCGCCGTCGCCTCTCCCTTTAGGAAGGCCGCCCCTCCGAGCGCTCCCGCGGCGACGCCGGCAGATTTCAGGAATTGGCGTCTGGCCCGGAGCGTGCTCTCGTTGCTGTCGCGGCTCATGTGCTGCCTCCCTCGGCGAGATGGTGTCGACCGCGCACGACCGTGGCGCTGCGAACGTCCCGCCGTACGGCCGGGCGGCCCGTGCGGGTCGCGCATCCTGTCTGCGTGTGTCGAGGGGGACGTTAGACCGGCGCGGACGCCGGCGGCAATCGGCGGCGCCCCGTTTCTCCGATCCGTGTCGGGAGGAGGGAGGATCGGTGAATCACCTACGCGAAGAGTGCCCGGGTGGGACTCCTCCCGCTACGCACCAGAGGGCCGCGTACCGGTTGAGCTCTGCGGCGCTGCCCAGATTCAGCTTCTCTTTGAGCTTCTCCCGGTACGTGCCGACCGTCTTGACGCTGACGAAGAGGCGCGCCGCGATCTGGCCCGTCGAGAGACCCTCCCCGATCAGCTCGAGGACCTCGAGCTCGCGGTCGGTGAGCCGGTCCGCCGGTGTGCGGCTGGGGGCGGGCCCCCGGCCGATGAACCTGCCGAGCATGGCGGCGGTGAG
>JACRCS010000467.1 GCA_016218905.1 Deltaproteobacteria bacterium | reverse complement strand
TGAACCCAAGAGCTTTCTGGTCCTTCGAAAGATCCTCTCCGCCCTCGGGCTCGCTGCAGAATCGATCGACGAGCTCATCGAGTGGATCCAGGCCCTGCTGGCGGGCGGCGGCAAGAGCGGGAGAGGTCGTGAGGGATTCCCGTACAGGCTCCGCGACGACTTCTTGAGCCCTGCGGAGCGGAGCTTCTACCTCGTCGCTCGCGGAGCGGTGGCCTCGTGGGCGGTCGTGTGCCCGAAGGTCAACCTCGGCGATCTGTTCTTCGCTGCGTGCAAGGACGCAGGTGAGCGCCGCGCCTTCACGAACAAGGTCGACCGGAAGCATGTCGACTTCTTGCTCTGCGACCCTCAGACGGGCCACCCCATTCTCGGCGTGGAGCTGAACGATCGGAGTCACGAACGACAGAACCGGAAGGAACGGGACGAGTTCGTCAGCGGTGTCTTTGAAGCGGCGAAGCTGCCGCTGATTGCCCTTCCAACGCGCTCGGCCTACAGCCCCGGCGCCCTCGACGCACAACTTCGTTCCGCGGCCGGAAGGCCGAGGCCGTCGCCTTCCATGGAGACGCAACCGCCGGAGGCCCGGCCGATGACGGCAGTACCCGCCAAGCCCTGCCCCCCGATGATGGTTGACGCTGAGCCAACCGGCCCGACCTGCACCCGCTGTGGAGGTGTGATGGTGCTCCGCGTCGCCAAGGGCGGCGCCAACGCAGGAGAGCGGTTTTGGGGCTGCAAGAGTTTCCCGAAGTGCCGATCGGTCCTGCCCTACGCGGCGGCGGGGTCGGCCCATGGCGGCTTCAAGCGGGATGCGTGAGCCGGTCCTACTACGTCATGTTCTTTGCAGTTCTGGCACTCTACGCTCGCCTCTGCTTGGGTCGTTGCCGGTCACACCGGGTGCCGAGTGCCCTCATTCAAGATCTCCAGGTACTCGTCATAGACGAACAGCCGGTGGCGCTCCTTCCCCGTGAGCTCCCGAACGATCCCCAACTCGCCCAGGTGCCGCAGCGACGCCGCGACCGTCGGCCGCGTGAGGCCCGTCTCCACGGCTGCCTTCGGGATCGAGGAGAGCGGCTTCCTTTGCAGATATTGGTGGACTCGGAGGACCGACCCCGCCGGCCGGCCGAGCTGCTCGATCCGGCCCCGGTCCCGATCGAACACCGTCAGGATCTTCTGGGCCGTCGAAACGGCTTGCTGCGACGTGGAGAGGACGCCCTCCAAGAAGAAGAGGAGCCACTCCTCCCACGCGCCCTCCAGGCGCACTTTTTGGAGGAGGTCGTAGTAAACGCCCCGGTTCTCCTTGAAGAAGAGGCTGAGGTACAGGAGGGGCTGTCTCAGCGCCCCCTCCGCGCAGAGAAGCAGCGTGATGAGCAGGCGGCCGAGCCTGCCGTTGCCGTCGAGGAAGGGGTGGATCGTCTCGAACTGCACGTGCGCCAGGGCTGCTTTGAGGAGGACCGGGGGGCGCTCCGCATGGAGGTACTTTTCAAAGTCGCCCAGACACTGCGTCAGGTGCTCGGGAGGCGGAGGAACGAACCGCGCATTTCCCGGCCGGGTACCACCGAGCCAGTTCTGGCTGCGGCGGAACTCTCCCGGGGTCTTGGTCTCGCCGCGACCGCGGGAGAGGAGAACCTCATGGATTTCCCGAATGAGACGGAGCGAAAGCGGGAAGCCCTCCTTCATGCGGCTGAGCCCGTGCGACATGGCGGCGACGTAGTTCGAAACCTCCACGACGTCGTGCAGGGGAACGCCCGGCGCCTCATCGCTCTCGAAGAGGAGGAGGTCGGAGAAGGACGACTGGGTTCCCTCGATCTGGGACGAGAGCACCGCCTCCTTGCGGACATAGAAGTAGAGGAAGAGCGAGGTGTCAGGGAGAAGCGTCGCCAACCCATCCAGGCGTCCGAGCGCCAGGTTGGCCTTCTCCATCTTCTCGAAGTGCTCCGGGCTGAGTTCCAGCTCCGAGACGGAGGGTGGCGGATCGGGGACGAACGCCTCGAAGCGCTCACCGGCCGTAGATGTGGTCACGTACCGCCCAGTCTGGCGCGCTCGGGCCATCGCCCCTCCGGAAGAAAAGATCTTTTCGCTGATCTTCGGACAACGAAAACATCATGGCACAAGTTTTCCTTACGAGCTAGAGCGGCGCCAACGCGGGAAGAGCGGTTGGGACCGCGGCACTGGCTCCGAACATTCCCGAGCGGGAATATTCCTCTTGCCTTCAGCTCGCAGGCGCTCGATATTCCCGATCGGGAATACTCGTCTTTCGGGAGGCTACTTATGCCAGGAATTTGCCCGAGCGGGAGAACAATACGTTCCGCGAGTGAGATCGGCGACGCCGTCCGGGAGAAGCGGAAGGCAGAGGGTTTGCGCCAGGCAGAAGCCGCGGCGCTCTGCGGTGTGGGGACGCGGTTCCTGTCGGAACTCGAGAACGGCAAGGAAGCCGCCTCCCTCGGGAAGACCCTCCGGGTCCTGCACGGGCTGGGGCTCGATCTTGTCGTCCGCGGCCGAGGCAGCGCGCCGTGAGCGAGCAACTCGTCGTGTACCTCAATGGAGGACGCGCAGGGCTTTTCTCTCTCGGGCCCAACGCACGCTACTCCTTCGGGCAGGGGACGGGACGTCCTAACCTTCTTACCTTTTCGGGGTTCACGGTGCCCCGTGCGTCGGTGCAGCACTCGAGCGCACAGGGCGAGCTCTGGGGCATGGCGTCGGCGGGCGAGGCCGGACGGGGGCTACGCATTTGACATGGTGCAGGCGCGGGGACCCCCGCGTTACATCCACTGGAAAGAGCGAGGGGACGGGACGTTGGCAGCATGTCCACGATCTCCGACCCGATTTGCCGCAGATCGCCGCGAGCGTCCCGGCGGTCGTCTTCAGGGGGAAGTGGATGGCTCCCGGACCCAGTTCTCCAG
>JACRCS010000466.1 GCA_016218905.1 Deltaproteobacteria bacterium | reverse complement strand
TCGCTCGTGCGAGCCTGCGAGGAGCCGTGGGCTCTCGTCTTCAAGCATGCCACGCGTTGCCCCGTGAGCACGCCGGCGCACCATCAAGTAGCCGAGTTCCGGCGGCGGAACCCGGCCGCCGCCGACTACGTCTTGTACGTCGTCGAGCAGCGGCCCCTCTCGCTGGCCCTGGCCGGACGGACCGGGGTGCGGCACGAGTCGCCTCAGGCCATCGTCCTGGCAGCCGGGACCGTCGTCTGGTCCGGCTCGCACGAGAGCGTCACCGCCGACACCATCGAGGCCCTGCTTCCCCAGTCGGTAGGGTCGTGAGCGCCATTTCCCGCGCAGCGACTCCCGACCCCCACCAGCCGTATCGCATCCTCAGAAGGGTGTGGCGAGCTGGAACGTGCCGTCGTTTGAGGTGTTGTTCACTTCGACGCCGTAGCAGACGGCGTCCTGCGTCGCCCGGATCTGGATCCCTCCGTTCGTGATCGACCCGTTGTAGCCGTACTGGTCCCAGGTCCAGGACCTGAGCGTGAAGGAGAAGGGCGAGCCGAGGACGAAGCCGTTCGCGTCGAACGCCTGGAAAATGATCGCCTGGTCGAACCCCGAATTGCCCGTGCATCCGACGTTCGGAGGCTGAGCCCCTCCCACAGGAAGGAGTACGTCGAGTGGATCACCAAGGCGAAACGCGACGAGACGCGCCGTCGGCGGCTCGCGACGGCGCTCGAGTGGCGCGCCGAGGGAAAGGCCCGCAACTGGAAGTACGAGAAATGCTGATGCGGGGCAAACCGTCCCTCCGGCCCCCGATCAGAACAGCGACTCGGTCGTAATCAGGTAGACAGGCCCGCCTCCGCGATCCGGAAACGCCATCTCGAAACGGACGACGCGCACGCGCGACGTTCGGGTGAGCTCCACCAGCAGGCCCGCCCCGACGTCTGTCCGCCACCCTTCCGTGGACGGCCCGACGCGCTCTCCCCACGTCTTGCCGCAATCGGCGAAAGCCGTGACCCCCAGCGCTGCCACGTGCAGTACCTCGCCGGTGAGGCGCCGCCTCCACTCGACGTTGGCCACCACACGCGACGTGCCGTCGAACGTGTTCGGGTCGTAACCGCGAAGCCCGGTGTCGGCGCCGAGTGTGAGCTGCCTCTCGCCGTCGAGGGCGTAGCCGAGGTCGGCGGCGACCCGCACCCTCAGGCCCGCCGTTCCGGTGATGGCGCCCCCGAGCTCGACGCGGCTGATCGCGTTGGCCAGGCCGCGATTCTCGACCCGTCCTGAAAGCGCGACGCGCTGCCAGGTGAAGACCCGCCCCGAAAGCTGGCCCGAGTCGAACGCGGCGTCGTAGCGAAGACGTACGCCGTCACCTCCGAAGAACGGCAGCGAGAGCCCCGTCAGGACCCTCCAGTTGGGCCCGAGCGACAGGTCCTCCTGTCGAAACCAGGCGCGGAAACCCTTCACGACCTTCCAGCGGAACGTCTGGTGCTCCCAGCCCACCTCGGGACCCAACAGCTCGCGGTCCTTCGGCTGCGGGTAGGGCGGGCCGTTCAGGCTCCCCCAGTTCCGGAAGAGAGCGCTCTCGCCGAAAGCTCCCGCCAGGAGTCGGTTCGTGCGTAGCTTGCCGGCCGGCAGGCGGAGACCTCCCCAGACCTCCCAGCCCCGCGTATTCGACTCGCCCGCGACCCGTCTCTCCCCGTCCGCCCAGAGGTACTTCGTGGACACCTCGCGCCTCCAGTTGCCGCCTGCGGCCCGCGGTGTCCTCAGGGAGAAGAACGGGTATTCGAACCGGAAGTGATTCGCCGATCCGTCGGAGGACTCCCGGTGCTCCAGCTCGAGCTGCCAGCGGCTTCTCAGGAACGTGATGTCCCTGTAGCGAAGCGTGGTGGAGGTCCGTTCGGGATCGTCCGTGACGTCGAAGAGAAAGCTCTTCCCGAATCCGAAGACGTTGTCGTCCGAGATCCCGAAGGTGGCGGACCGGCGGTCCCCCTCCACGCCGAAGCTGATGTTGACGGCCAACGTCCACTGGTCATGAGTCTCCACGGTCACTTCGGCCCCGCCGGGGACAGGCCGCGCCGAGACGCTCACCGGGTTCAGGAACCCCGTGCCTCGCAGGATGATCTCGCTCTCGGCCAGTTTCAACGGGTCGAGCGGGTCCCCGGCCTTGAAGAGAAGCAGGCGGCGGATGAAGTCCTCGCGCGTGACGACGTGCAGGGCGTTGACCCAGTGGTAGGGCCATGCCGAGGTGGACGGGTCGTCCAGGTCGAAAACGTCGCCCCGGTTGATCTGCACCGTTACGATCGGGGTGCCGGAAGCCACATCCTCGACCGTGGCACCCCGGACGCCGGGCCCTAAGAGAACGAAGGCGAGGCACGGGGCAACGCGCCGCAGGACGCTCCGGCAGGTCGTCACGAACGCAGGATGGAGCCAGACCGGTTCATCCTTGGCCGTGATACGGGACGTGCTGCGCAACAGGCCTTGACCTCCAGCTGAAATATACCAACGGGCCGAACCCCGGATGAATCGAGGAGACACGCCAGGAGTTCACTGTCGACGAGAGTCAAGGCGTCGGCGAGGGTCAGCGTCGCGAAGGCCTGGACGCCCTGGCTGACGCCGCCGGTCGTGCTCGCTCCCGGTGTGATGACGATCGTGTACGTGCCGAGGTTGCCGATGTCTTCCGCCACACCCTGCTCCCCAACGTAGACCATTCAAACGATGCCGCGGCATTCCCCGCGTGAATGCCGTTCCACCGGTTCTCGCGGCGCTCCGGAGATGCCATCCGTCCCGCCCCGACCGTTAGCGGAGTAGCAATTCGGGGGCCACGGGTATCCGGCCTCCCGTGACAGTCCTGACACTCGACGATTCCCCTGGCCTTGATTACTGCATAGACTCGTAACATGAGGATCCTCATCGCCGACGACGACCTCGTCTCGCGGCGTCTACTTGAGCGCACGCTGGTCGCGATGGGGCACGAAGTGACGGCGGTCGGGGACGGCCTCGCGGCAGAGACCATCCTCTTGTGTGCGGACGGGCCGAGCATCGCGATCCTCGACTGGATGATGCCCGGAGCAACAGGGCTCGAGGTCTGCCGGTTGGTGCGCCAGCGGCCAGCACCCTACGTCTACATTCTGCTGCTCACGGCCCGGGATCGACGCGAAGACATCGTCACAGGCCTGGACGCCGGAGCGGACGAGTTCCTCACCAAACCCTTCGACGCCCTCGAGCTGCGCGCGCGGCTCCGCGCCGGCGAGCGCGTCGTTAACCTTCAGGAAGGGCTGATCCGGGCACGGGAGGACCTTCGCGAGCTGGCCATACACGACTCGCTCACGGGCCTCTGGAATCGCGGCATGATTCTCGATCAGCTCGGT
>JACRCS010000465.1 GCA_016218905.1 Deltaproteobacteria bacterium | reverse complement strand
CGTTTCGCCGCCTGCTCAGGTTTTCCGCGCTTGCCGGCCTTCCTGCCTGCCTGCTCGGGCTTTCCGCGTTTGCCGGCCTTCCTGCCGGCCTGAGCCGGGGTCGCGCGCTTGGCGGCCTTCACCGACGCGCCGTGGGACGCGCGATGGGCGCTCTTCGTGTGCGACGCAGACTTCTTCGTTGCGGAGGCGAAGGCGGGCAGGAGGAGCAGGCAGCAGAAGCAAGCGAGCAAGGCCGAAAGCCGGGGTCTCCAATCCATTGATCCTCTCCGTGGCTCCTGGACCGGCCCCGCGAGCGGGGCGGCTGTGGCGTTCTCCTGCGAGGCGGCGGGCGGAGAAGTCCGACCCTGCGATTATGCCGCGTTTCTCTTCGGCCGCGACCTCATCCGGAGCTCTTTAAAGAACCAATCGTCCTCGCGTTACATAACGGCCGGAGCTCCTCGGTCGAGGAGCTCCAGAAGAAAAAAGTGCTGCGACGATTCGTCGCCCGGCCCGCGCGACCGATCGGAGGGCGGGGCTCGGATGCGTCTCTGGACTCCGAAAAGGCAAAGCGCGTTCTGTTGGGACGAGGGATTGCGGGAGAAAGACCATCCGGCGAGTTCCCGGTGACGGGAGCTCCGTGCCGCGGGAGCGTGTCCGCGGTGAAATCAGGGCTTGCCGGCGCAGTTCTTGCACAGGCCGTGGAAGCAGACGGAGGTTTGCTCAACCTGGAACTCCTGCGCCAGGTCCGGCGGGATGGTAACCGAGGCGCCGTAGTTGACGAAGACGTCCCGGATGCCGCGGCAACCGGAGCACATCAGGTGGTGGTGCGGACGGGTCTCGGGGTCGTAGCGCTTCCGGGCGGGGTCGATGCTGACGGCTTGCACCTCCTTGATCTGTTCGAGCGTTTCGAGGGTGTTGTACACCGTTGCCAACGAAATGGTCGGGAAGGCTCGTGCCACTTCCCGATAGATTTCGTCGACGGAGGGGTGGCTCGCGTTCCCCTCCAGAAAGGAGAGGATAGCGATGCGCTGGGGCGTGATCTTCAGCCCTTCCTGGCGCAGTTTCCCGACGATCCGTTCGGTATAACCCGTCATGCGGCCCGCCCTCCTGAGAAGAAGTATTAATTAATCGACGGAATCCCAATTAATCAAAATCTAACACGTACTCATAGTTCAGTTGCGCATGCGCTGTCAAGAAATACTTCCTGGGAAAGAGAGAGGCGGGCGCAAGAGCGCTCGGACAGCGGGTCCCGCTCCGCATCTCGCTACGCCAAGAACAGCTTCCCGGAAGAGGGCCTCGCCCTCCAGCAGGACCAGCTCGATTCCGAGAGAGAAGAGGGGAGCGTCCAGGGGAAGACGGTCCGAGAGCCGAACGGCGTCCTTGTCCGTCGTGACGACCGCCTCCGCGTTCATCAGCTTCGCCCAGTGCGCGAGCTTCTCCAGATCGTCCCGCGAATAGGGGTGATGATCGGGAAAGGGCACCGCTTCGAGGACGCGCGCGCCGAGGTTCTCCAACTCCGCAAAGAAAGCGGCGGGCCAGCCGATTCCGGCGAAGGCGAGTACCTTCCGGCCCACGAGCCTTTCCAGGGATTCCCGAGTTCCCCGGTTCACGTCCGTCACATGAACGGGCGCGTGGGTCGCCGCCAGGATGGGCGCCCGAGGGGTGTGCGCTCGGACTTCGCCCCGGGAGTGTTCGAGAGCCTCCGGTGGGAGGCGCTCGGCCCTCGTGAGCAGGACGAGGTCGACGCTCCGAAGCGCCCCGGGCGTCTCGCGGAGCAGTCCCCTGGGCAGGCAGTGGCCGTTGCCGAGGGGGTACTTGGCGTCCATCGTCACGAGGTCCAGGTCGCGCTCCATGCGGAGGTGCTGGAACGCATCGTCGAGGACGAGCACCTGGGCCGCGTACCGCTCGACGGCCGCGCGGGCGGCGACCGAGCGGTTCTTGCCAATGAGCACCGGAACCGTCGGCAGGCTCCTCGCCAGCAGGACGGGCTCGTCTCCGGCCTCTTCGACCGTAAGCAGGGGCGGGCCGCCCTCTGAGACCGCGGCCCAGCTCCCCCGGTACGTGCCGCCGTAGCCTCGCGAAAGGACCGCGGGTCGATACCCGCCTTCGAGGAGGATCCGGCAGACGGTATCGACGCACGGCGTCTTCCCCGTCCCGCCCGAGGCGAGGTTCCCCACCGAGATGACCGGCACGGGCGCGCGGTAGCGGCCGACGAGGCGCCGCTCGTACGCCCACCGCCGAGCGGCGAGGGCTCGGCCGTAGAGCCAGGCGAGGCCCGCGGCGGGCCAGAGGGCGGCGCGCGCGGAGAGACTCGAGGACGGGCGCGAGAGGAGATCCTTGAGCCAGAAGTAGAGGCTCATGGACGAACCCCTGCGGTCCCCAGGGCCGCGAGAGCGCCCATCGCCCTCCCTACGGCGCCCCGGTTCGCTTGGAAGAACTTCTTCGCTCTCTCCCGCACCTCGGACGCGAGCCCGGCGTCGGAGAGGAAGCGCTCGGCGGCCGCCGTGAGCTCGTCCGCGCTGCACACTTCCTGCCCGAGCCCGAGCGCCAGCACCGCGTCCCGGATCTCGCGCGCGTTCGCCGTGTGTGGTCCGAAGAGCACCGGCGCCCCCCACAGGAGGGGCTCGAGGAGGTTGTGTCCGCCGACCGGAGCGAGGCTGCCCCCCACGAAGGCGACCTCCGCGGCCCCGTAGAAGCGGGCGAGCAGGCCGTAGACGTCCGCCACGAGCACGCCTCCGGCGGAGAAGGTCTCGAGGATGCTCTCCTCCAGCGGCTCGCGGAGTTCGCTCCAGCGGCGGGGGACGTAGCCGCTCTCCCGGACCTCGGCTTCCACCTCCGAGAGGCGCTCGAGGTGACGGGGCGCCAGGAGGAGCCTGGCCCGTAGGCCGCCCTCGGTGCGGGCGCGGCGGGTCTGGAGGAGGGCCCGTTCGTCCCCCCGGTGCGTCGATCCGCCGACGAGCAGGCGCCAGCCGCCGGCGCGACTCCTCCGGAGGGCGCGCACGGCAGGGTCCGCGGAGTCCGGCGGCGGCAAGTCGAACTTGAGGTTTCCGCCCACCGAGAGCCGCTCCGCCGGGGCGCCCAACGCCTCGAAGCGCTCCGCGTCCGCGCTCGACTGGGCCTGGATGGCGGAGAAGACGTTGAGGAGCGGGCCGAGCCACCGGCGCAGCTTCAGGTAACGGGGAAAGGTCCGGTCCGAGATCCGGCCGTTGACGAGCAGGGCGGGCACGCCGCGGCTCCGGGCCGCGTGAAGGAGCGCCGGCCAGAGCTCCGTCTCGACGATCACGAGGGCTGCCGGGCGGGCGGCCCGGAAGGCCCGGGCGACGAACGGCGCAAGGTCGAGGGGCAGCAGGCGGGCCGCTCCTTCGGGACCCGCGAGCTCTCCGGCGGCCGCGCGGCCGGAGGGGCTGGTCGTGGTGATCAGGAGCTGCGCGCCTTCCTGCCGGAGGGCCGCGATGAGGGGCGAGGCCGCGCGGATCTCTCCCAGGCTCGCGCCGTGGAGCCAGACGCACCCTCCGGGGGCCGGCGGAGGGAGCTCTCCCCAGCCGCCCAGCCGCTCGCCCCACCGCGAGCGATACCTCGGGTCGCGAAAGACTCGGGGCAGGAGGAAGGGCCACCCCAGGAGGACGGCGCTCCAGGCGGCTGCCTGATAGAACCAGAAGGCGAGCCTCACGGAGACCTCGCGTCGAGGAGTCGGTCGGCCCGGTCGGTCACCTCCAGGATCGCCGAGCGGACGGTCTCGGCGTCGGCCGCTTCGTCGGCGCGACCGAAGGCGAGCGGTGCGCCGTAGACGAGCTGGATCGTCCCGAAGGGCAGCGGCACCTGAAAGCGGTCCCAGGAGGAGAAGACGAGCTTGCGGGACATCCCCACGCCCACGGGGATCACCGGCACGTCCGCTCTTCGGGCGGCGTAGGTGAGCCCCGGCTGCACGGTGTAGCGGGGTCCCTTGGGGCCGTCGGGGGTGAACGCCACATCGAACCCGCGCCGGAGGTGGCGGAGCACGGCGATGAGGGCCGAGGCTCCGGCCCGTGAGGACGAGCCCCGCAGAGGGACGTACCCGAAACCCGCGACGACTCGGCTGATCAGCTCCCCGTCCCGGCTGCGGCTGATCACGACGCCGATCTTCCTCCGGCGGTGGATGAGGAGGGGCCCGAGGAGGCGGTTGTGCCAGATGGCCCAGAGGACGGCGCCGCCCCGCTCTCGAGCCCGTTCCACCTCCTCGTGACCCGAGATCCGGTAGCGGGACGTGAGCGCCACGAGCCAGAGGTAGGCGCGCGCGAGGCGCGGCGCCAGGGCCAGGAGCACGTCAGGCAACGGGCTCGCCTCCCGCGAACTGGACCTTGCATAGCCTCGCGTACTCGCCGCCCTGGCCCTCGAGCTCCTCGTGGCTGCCCGCCTCCACGATGCGGCCGTCGCGCATGACGAGGATTTGGTCGGCGTGCCGCACCGTCGAGAGGCGGTGCGCGATCACGAAGGTGGTCCTGCCTTCCATGAGGGTATCGAAGGCGGCCTGCACCTCCCGTTCGGCGACGGAATCGAGGGCGCTCGTCGCCTCGTCGAGGATCAGGATGG
>JACRCS010000464.1 GCA_016218905.1 Deltaproteobacteria bacterium | reverse complement strand
GGTTCTTCACGCGGATGCCGCGCACGCCGGTCTCAGGCTCGCCGAGGATCTCGGTGATGGTGCTGTCCCAGACGACCTCGATCTTCGGGTTGTCGAGGGTCCGCTGCGCCATGATCTTCGAGGCGCGGAACTTGTCGCGGCGGTGAACGACGTGGACCCGCGTGGAGAAACGGGTGAGGAACATCGCCTCTTCCATGGCCGTGTCGCCGCCGCCGACGATGGCGACCTCTTTGCCCCGGAAGAAGAAGCCGTCGCACGTGGCGCAGGCCGAGACCCCGTGGCCCATGAGCTTCTGCTCGCTCGGAAGACCGAGGTACTTGGCCGTAGCGCCCGAGGCGATGATGAGCGCGTCGCAGGTCACCTTCGCGCCGCTCTCGAGGGAGAGAGTGAAGGGGCGCTGGTCGAGGTTCGCGTCGACGACGGAGTCGGCCGCGATCTCGGTGCCAAAGCGGACGGCCTGCTTGCGCGTGACGTCCATCAGCTCGGTGCCCTGGATGCCGTGCTCGAAGCCGGGGTAGTTCTCGACCTCGGTCGTGGTGGTGAGCTGCCCTCCCGGCTGGACGCCCTCGAGAACGAGGGGCTCGAGATTGGCCCGGGAGGCGTAGATGGCGGCGGTCAGGCCCGCGGGGCCCGACCCGATGATAGCGACCTTGTAGTGACCCTTGTTGGGCATCGTTTCCTCGCTTGGGCGTCGGTTCCAGACTCCGTAGAGTGTAGAACGCAGACCAGGCCCCCTCCGGGAGGGAGGGGGGGCCCCATCCGGCTTCCGGGTGGGGTTACTTCGCGGCGGCGAAGTACTCCTTCGATTCGTTCCAGCCGGCCTTCATCGACCGGGAGCCCGGCTTCCAGCCTGCGGGGCAGACCTCGCCGTGCTCGGCGACGTACTGGAACGCCTGGAGGACGCGGAGGGTCTCGTCGACGTCGCGGCCGACACCGAGGTTGTTGATGGTGGCGTGCTGGACGACGCCCTGCGGGTCGATGACGAAGAGGCCGCGGAGCGCGACGGCGCCGGCCTCGTCGAGGACCTCGTAGTCCCTCGCGATCTTCTTGGTGAGGTCCTCGAGGAGCGGGTAGGCGAGGCCGGAGATGCCGCCTTCCTCGCGCTTCTTCTCGGTCCAGGCAAGGTGGCTGAACTTGGAGTCGACCGAGACGCCGAGGACCTCGGCACCGAGGGCCTTGAATTCGCCGAACCGGTCGGAGAACGCGAGGATCTCCGTGGGGCAGACGAACGTGAAGTCGAGCGGGTAGAAGAAGAGGACGACCCACTTGGCGTCTTTCTTCCCGACGTAGTCGGCGAGCTTGAAGTCCTTGAAGGCGCCACCGAGGACACCCTGTGTTGCGAATTCCGGGGCCTGCTTGCCAACGAGCGACATGTTCGTACTCCTCTTCGTATTCCGTTCGGTCGTCCGACGGTGGGCTGATTTCCGCGTAGGGGGGCGGGGGCACCAGCGCCGATGAAGTTTAGAACGAATCTAAGGTGGTTGTCGAGCCGAGGCCTTCGTTTGCTGAATTTCCGTGTGGTAGATTTTCGACATGCTTCTTCACATCCTTCGCCACGCGGAGGCGGAAGCCCTCTCCCCGTCCGGCCTCGACGCGGATCGTGCACTGACCGATTCCGGGGCAAAACGGATGAAGCTCGTGGCGCGCGCGATCTCCAGAATGGAACCCGGTTTCGACGCGATCCTCGTGTCACCCCTCCTGCGCGCCAGGCAAACCGCCGAACCGGTGGCCGCTGCGTGCCGTTTCAAGGGCGAGCTGACGATCACCGAAGCGCTCCTCCCCGGCTCCAACCCGACGATCCTCCTCGAGGAGCTGGAGAGAACGGGCGGGAAGTCGGTTCTGGTGGTGGGCCACGAGCCGCACCTCGGGAACCTCGTCGGCCGCCTCGTCTCGGGCCGGAAGGACGTGGAGGTGCCGATGAAGAAGGCCGCCCTCGCGATCTTCGAGATCCACCCCCTCCTCGGCGGCAGCCGCGCCGAGCTGAAGTCTTTGCTCACCCCCCGCCTCCTCGAAAGCCTATAGTCTCCCCCGAGGTGGGGGGGGCCAGGTCTGCGTTCTACACTCTACGGTTTGCGCTCGGCCAGGGATCTTTCGAGGGCGGCGAGCTTCTTGAGGACCTCCTTGCCTGCCCCTTCGGCCGCGTCGCGCCTGGCGAGGATCGCCGCGCGGGAGACCTCGACACCGAGCGCCTCGCCGATGGCCGGCAGCGTGGCGCGGGCATGCCTGCGGAGCGCTCCCGCGAGGATGGCCCGCTCGCGCGTGAGGATCCGGGGACGCTGGCGACGATCCGCGAGAGTCAGCTCGAAGGCCTGCTCGAAGTGCCTCACGACCTCTGCGACGGACGGGGGGACGGGTTCTCGCTGCGTCCGCGGAACATCTCGGTCCTTCTCGGGCACCTTCGTCTCGGCGCGCGCCGCCTCGGCGAACGAAGCCGACCCGAGGTAGATCTGGCCGAGGACCTGGCTCCACGGGTCGTAGGAGGCCGCGGCAGGGTCGAGGACGAACTCCCGGTATCGCGCCGTCGC
>JACRCS010000475.1 GCA_016218905.1 Deltaproteobacteria bacterium | reverse complement strand
GCGGGCGGCTACCTCGCCGCCCCGTTCCTGAAGAGGGACTGGCGATGAGCTTCCTCCCGCTCTACCCGCACGACGTCTTCGGCTTCCCCACCGGCCTCCTCCTCGGGACGCTCATCGGGTTCGCGTTCGGGTTCGTCCTCGAGCGCGCCGGCTTCGGGAACGCGAAGAACCTCGCGGCCCAGTTCTACCTGACCGACATGCGCGTTCTGAAGGTGATGTTCAGCGCGATCGCGACGGCCTGCGCGGGGATCGGCTTCCTCGCAGGCGCCGGCGGCCTCGACCTCTCGCTCGTCACGGTCACCGAGACGTTCGTCGGGCCCGACGTCGTCGGAGGCCGTCTCCTCGGGGTCGGCTTCATGACCTCCGCCTACTGCCCCGGCACGGGCATCGTCGCGATGGCCTCCGGAAAGTGGGATGGCCTCTGGTCGATCGTCGGCGTCACGATCGGCTCGCTGGCTTTCGGCCTCGTTTACGGCCCGCTCGAGGGGTTCTACAAGAGCGGCGCGATGGGCTCGGTGACGATCGCGCAGGCGCTCGGCGTGCCGTTCCCGGTCGTGGCGGCGGGCGTCGTCCTGATGGCCATCGGCTGCTTCCTGGGTGCCGAGAAGCTCGAGGCGATCTTCGCCCCGAAGTTCGCGAAGACGGCTCCCGTCTCGAACCCGCCCGTCCGCAACCGCGCCTTCGCGGTGATGGGCACCCTCGCGGCTCTGGGCCTCGTGACCGTCGCCCTCCCGGCGCGCACCCCCGCGGCGGTCGCGGAAACGCCGGCCGCCAGGATCGGCGCCGTCGAGCTGGCACGGAGGATCGTCGCGTCGCCCCAGGACCTCTGGATCCTCGACCTCCGCGCTCCCGACGCGGCGGGCAAGGAGCGGATCCCCGGAACGGTGACGCTGCCCGAGGGGACGACGCCGGCAACGTACGCGGCCACGCTCCCCGCCACACGCACCCTCGTCGCCTACGCGCAGGGGGACGTCGAGGCGCTCCCGGCCGATCTTCGCGCGGTCCCCGGCGAGGTCCTCGTCCTCTCCGGCGGTTTCGACGCCTGGAAGGCGACCGTCCTCGCCGCTCCCCAGCCCCCGGCCGAGCCCACCCCCGCGCTCATCGCTCAGTTCCGCATGAAGAGCGCCCTGAACGGCTACTTCACCGGAGCCGCGGCGGCACCGCCGCCGAAGCTCGTCGTGAAAGCCGTTGCCCCCTCCGCCGCGCCGAAGAAGGGCGGCGGCTGCTGACGACCTGATTCCGGCCACGTGGCCGGGGAGCTTTCGTTCAACGAATCGCCCTATTTCCGGCACGGCCCCGAAAGAGCGTGCTGATTGGAGAGAAAGAAATGACGCGCAAACCGTTCCTGGCGGTCACGACCCTCGCGCTGCTCGCCCTGGCCGCTCCCGCCCTCGCGACGAACGGCTACTTCTCCCTCGGCTACGGAACCCAGTACAAGGGGATGGCCGGCGCCGGCCAGGCAACTCACCTGAGCACGCTGGCGAGCGCCACGAACCCGGCCACGATCGCCTTCGTGAAGGGCTACGACATCGGCCTGGAGCTCTTCAACCCGAACCGCGAGTACTCGGTAAGCGGCAATCCTTCCGGCTACCCCGGTACCTTCGGCCTCGCCCCCGGGACGTACGAGAGCGACTCGAGTCTCTTCTTCATGCCGAGCATGGCCGCCGCCTGGCACCTGAGCGACAAGGCCCATTTCGGCGTCGCCCTCTACGGCAACGGCGGCATGAACACCGACTACCCCAACGCCGTCTTCGGCCAGACCCCCACCGGCGTCAACCTGATGCAGGCCTTCCTGGCCCCGTCGTTTGCCTACGAGTTCGCGAAGCACCAGTCGATCGGCGTCTCGGTCATCGGCGCCTGGCAGAGTTTCGAGGCCAAGGGACTGGGCGCCTTCTCGATGTTCTCCTCTGACCCGACGAAGCTGACGAACAACGACGCCGACACCGCGCTCGGCTACGGCGGACGGATCGGCTATCACGGCAAGTTCGGCGAGTACATCGGCGTCGGCGCCTCGTACCAGACGAAAATCGCCATGGGCGAGTTCGACGACTACGCCGGCCTCTACGCCGAGCAGGGGGGCTTCGACGTCCCGGCGAACTGGTCGATCGGCGTCTCGATCATGCCGAACGAGAGCTGGATCATCGCCGCCGACGTGCAGCAGATCCTCTACAGCGACGTCAAGTCGATCGCGAACCCGATGCTCCCGAACCTGATGCAAGCCCCCCTCGGCGCCGACAACGGCGCGGGCTTCGGCTGGGAGGACGTAACGGTCTACAAGATCGGCGCCCAGTACCAGGCTTCCGACTCCTGGACCCTTCGCGCGGGCTACGCCCACTGCAACCAGCCGATCCCCGAGAGCGAGGTCCTCTTCAACATCCTCGCCCCCGGCGTCATCGAGGACCACGCCACGATCGGCGCCTCGAAGCTCCTCTCGCCCAAGAGCGCCCTCCACTTCGCCCTGATCCGCGGCTTCTCCTCGTCCGTCGAAGGGGCCAACCCGCTCGAGGCCCCTGGCCAGCAGACCATCAAGCTGACCATGGACCAGTGGGAGTTCGAGCTCGGCTTCTCGTTCGGATTCTGACGACAGCCTGTCCGACACGGTCTTCACGAGAGGGCGGCCCGACCGGGCCGCCCTCTTTCGTTCCGACCGTGCGGGCGGCCCCGCCGCCGGTCAGGCTTCTGGGAGAAGGACCTTCCCGACCGCGCGATCGGCCTCGAACCCGAGCGTCGCCACGGCTCGATCGTGGAGCTCGCGGGCGTCTTCGTGGGAATCGGCGACGGCGGTCAGGCCGAACGAACCGAGCTCGGTGAGGCCGCTCAACATGTGCAGGACGACGCCCGTCTGCGTCGCGTGGTCGTAGTGGAGGCCGTGTCTCACGACGAAATCGAAGATCTCGTCGGGCGTGATCGCCCGGTAAGCCGGCGAGGCGACGGACTGCGTCGAGACGTAGCACTTTGACTGCCCGCCCCGGGCCTTGAATCGCCCGTCGTCGATAGCGTACCGGCCGTCGGTTAGGAACTCGAGAGTGAGGTACGGCATGCTCACCTCGCTCTTGCCGAGGTGGACCTGAAGCGCCTCCCGCTGCCACACGCCACCCGGGTCCCGGCCGACCTCGAACAGGATCGAGAACGTGCCGAGGACGCCGAGGTGATGGAGATGCTCGCCGACGCGCAAGGCGTCGGCCGCGACGGACCGGGCGTACGCGGTGTCGGCCGGGAACCTCCAGCCGGACTCGCCGCGCGAGGGGCGGTCATGCGTCGCCTGGAGCTCCACGCTCCCTACGGGCGTGATCCTCAGCTCGACGCTGACGAGCCACCGCTCCTCGTGGAGCCGCGGCGCCTCGACGACCGCCCCGTCGGACGCGACCCGCTGCCAGAACCGTTCCGCCGCAGGGGCGTCGACACCGGCCGGACCCGCGCGGAACGCCTCGTGGAACGCCCGGGCGGCCTCCATGCCGTCCGCCTCGACGAAGCTCGCGAGCCCGACTCTCAGCCCGCCGCGCCGCGGATCACCCCGCTCGAGCTCGACTCTCGCCTGCGGGAGGTCCGGAATGCGGGCACGGAGCTCGCGGATCGCGTGCATCGCGTCGGCCGGGCTCCGGATCCCTTCGATTCCTTCCGGATGGTCGACCCCGACCTCGGAGAAGAGGCGTCTCGACCCGCTCCGGGTGGCGATCTCGTCGAACCGCGGGTCGGCGCCGAAGGCCGGGATGCCGAGCGCGACTGAGAGGCCCCGCTCGAGGTCGGTCGTCTCGAATGGGACGAGGTGGGTCGTCTCCGTGTCGGGGATCAGCTCCCGGAGCCTTTCGACGAGGCGGGGCCTCTCCAGGATCTTCCGGGCGAGGGGCCTCGGCGAGCCGTCGTGGACCGGGAAGAGGTGAAGGCGCGCCCGCGCGTGGGCGGGAATCACGCCGGGCAGGAGGCCGAGGTAGTAGTCGACGAGGTTCGGCCCGATCGCCTGCGACGTGCAATAGATCATCCGGGCCCGCGGCTTGCGAAGCAGCAGGAGGAGGCACAGGAGGCGCTCCTCGAGGGCCAGCAGAGCCGTCCCGGAGGCTTCCTCCCCCGGCAGCTCCACGGACGGGACGACGACCATCGCCTGGTCCCGCTGGTTCATCGACTGGATGAGCTTCCACTGGCTCGCCAGCCGGGCCTGGAGACCCTCGAAGCGACGTCCGAGCTCCGCGGGCGAGACTCCCAGAAGGTCGCTGGACGTTGACGAATCCGACATGACTCCTCCTGCCGACGGGGCGAGCGCGGGCCATCGCTCGAGGAAATCCTACTCCGCAATCCTGCGGGCGGCCTGACGCCCGGTCCGTCGACTTCCTGCCTCGGCGCCGCCTTTTCGCGCGGCGTCGCTAGAATGCGGCCAGTCCCGTCACAACGAAGGACCCCAGGAGGAACCCATGGCTGGCACCTACAAGAAGGTCGAGATCGTCGGTACGTCTCCGGTCAGCTTCGCCGAAGCGGTGAGATCCGCCGTCGAGGAGGCCGGAAAGACGATCCGGCACATGGACTGGTTCGAGGTCGTCGAGCAGCGCGGCCGGATCCACGACGGCAAGGTCGCCGAGTTCCAGGTCACCATTCGCATCGGCTTCAAGCTGGAGCGCTGAGGCCGCGCGGGGGCGGGCCTTCCGGTCCGTCCCCGCCCGTTCTCTACCCGTGGAACCTCTTCCCCGCGCGCGCCATCTGCACGAGCATCGGCGCCGGGTGGAAGCGTGGACCGTGCCGTTCGGCGAGCTCTTCCATCCGCGCGACGACCTTCGCCGCGCCGACGGCGTCGACGTGGCGGAAGGGGCCGCCGCGGAAGGGCGGGAAGCCGAGGCCGAGGATCGCGCCGGCATCGCCGTCCCGCGGGGATGCGATGACCCCTTCCGAGAGACACCAGACCGCTTCATTGACCATGAGCAGCGAGAGGCGGTCGACGAGGTCCCCCACCACCATGGCCTTGCGGCTCGCGCCGCCGAAGAACGAGTAGACCTCCGGGTTGACCTCCTTCGACTTCTGCGGGGCCCGGTCCTTCGGGTAGAGGTAGAACCCCTTCGCGTTCTTCCGGCCCCGGTAGCCGGCGTCGAAGAGCTTCGTGAAGGTGGCCGACGGCGCGGCGCCGCGGGCGGCGAACGCCTTGCCGAGGTCCCTCGAGACGTGTGCGGCGACGTCGATACCGACCTCGTCGAGGAGCGCGACGGGACCGACCGGGAAACCGAAGTCGAGAAGCGCCGCGTCGAGCGCCGGGATCGCCGCCCCCTCGTCGAGGAGGACGACCGCCTCGTTGATGAATGGGCCGAGGATCCGCGTGGTGTAGAAGCCCGGCCCGTCCTTGACGACGAGGACGGTCTTCCCCTGCGCGACGCCGAAGGCGCGAGCCGTGGCGACGGCCCAGGGAGCGGTCTTCTCGGCGACGACGATCTCGAGGAGCGGCATCTTCGGGACCGGCGAGAAGTAGTGCATCCCGACGACCCGCTCGGGGCGTTTGGACCTCGCGGCGATCTGCGCGATCGGCAAAGCCGATGTGTTGCTCGCGAAAACGGCGTCCGGGGCGAGGACCGCCTCGACCTCGGCGAGGACCTTGCGCTTCAGGGCGAGGTCCTCGAAGACGGCCTCTATGACGAGGTCACAACCGGCGAGGTCCTCGGTCCGTGCCGTCGGCCGGAGGCCGAACCACTGCCTGTCGCGGTCCAGGCGGGTGAGCCCCCCCGACCGGACGCGCCGGTCGAGCCCCTTCCTCAGGTTCCGCGTGGCGCGCGAGAGCCCCTCGTCGGACACGTCCTTCAGGACCACCGGGCCGAGAGCCAGCGACACCGCGGCGATCCCCTCCCCCATCAATCCCGCGCCCAGGACGCCGAGGCGCTTCACGGCCTTCGGCTCGTCCCCCTTCGGCGCCTTCTTCAGGGCGGTCATGGCGTCGAAGAGACGGATGAGGTTCTTCGCCCCGACGCTCCCGACGAGCTTGCCGAAGCGAACGGCCTCCTCCTCCTGCCCCGCCTCCGTTCCGTCGGCGAGCCCCTTCGCGACGCACGCAAGGATCTCGAGCGGCGCCGGATAGAGGCCGCGCGTCTTCTTCATCACCTCGTCGCGCGCCTTGCCGAGCGCCCAGGCGCGAACCGGCGGGAGGGCGAGCGGCTTCTCGATGAGGGGCTGCTTGTCCCGGTTCGGCTTCAGCGTCCCGTTCGCGAGGCCCAGTGCCGCCTTCGCGGCCGTCTCGACGAGGCCTCCGGGCGACGTGAGGGCGTCCACGAGGCCGTGGCGGACCGCCCGCGCCGCACGGACCCGCTTGCCGGTGAGGAGCATCGGGAGGGCCCGCTGGAGGCCGATGAGGCGCGGCAGGCGCTGGGTGCCGCCGGCGGCCGGGAGGACGCCGAGCATCACCTCGGGAAGGGCCAGGACCGTCTTCGGGTGGTCGGTCGCGATCCGGTAGTGACAGGCGAGCGCGACCTCGAGGCCGCCTCCGAGCGCGGCTCCGTGGATGGCCGCCACGAACGGCTTGCGGCTCTTATCGACGCGGTCGAGCCACTCGTGCCCTCCGCGCGAGATCGCCTCGGCTTCGGCGGCCGTCATCCCGACGACCTGGTCGAGATCCGCTCCGGCGATGAAAGAGTCGGCCTTGCCGCTCGCGAGGACGCAGGCGACGATCTCGTCGTCGTCCTGGATCTCCTCCATGAGAGGTCCGGCCTCCTCGAGCATCCCCTGGGAGAGGACGTTGACGGGACGCTTCGGCGTGTCGAACAGGAGGACGGCGACGCCGTCGCCGCGCTTCGTCAGCGTGAGGGTTTTCAT
>JACRCS010000477.1 GCA_016218905.1 Deltaproteobacteria bacterium | reverse complement strand
GAAGTTGGGCGGCCTCACCCTGAAGCTCCCCGACCTCTTCACGGGCTTCGACGCGGCGCCCGGCGACGTGAAGGGGGCCCTGGCGAAGAGCCTCGAGGAGGCCGGCTGCGGCTACCTGGGAAGAGAACCGCTCGGCGCCGCCTCCTGGTTCCAGCTGTTGGCTTCCGGCGACAAGCCGTCGAACGCCGCCGCCGCCCTCTGCTACGTGCTGGGCAAGAAGTTTCGGGAGCCGGAGCTCCCGAAGCGAAAGAAGGGGCAGCCCGTGGGCCTCTCGGTCGCGGCCCCCGCCCTGAAGAAGGCGATCCCCTTCGCCCTCGAACGAGAGCTCGACTTTCTGGTGCTCGACGCCACGGCGGGGATCGAGAAGCCCTGGGTCGAGCTCGGCGGCGCGCCGGACCTCTCGGTGCTTCGCGACGCTATCAAGATCCTGCGCGGCATGAATCGGGAAGAGGACATCGCCCTCGTGTACTTCGGCGGGCTCCGGAGCGGAACCGACGTCGCGAAGGTCGTCGCGATGAACGCCAACGCCGGCGTCTTCGGTGTGGCCATGGGGCTGGCGCTCGGGGCGAGCATCGAACAGGGGACCCTCGCCTTCGGCTCCGGCCGCCCCGCCGAGGAGTTGAAGAGGGCGGCGGGCAACTGGATCAAAGGCACGGTACAGGAGACCGCCATCATCGCCCGCTGCACCGGCAAGACGAATGTCCATAACTTGGAGCCCGAGGACATGCGGACGATCACCCTCGCCACCCAGCAAGCGCTCGGGATCCCGCTCGCGTCGGGCGGCGGCGCGCGGGAGTACTTCTAGGCTGGTGTCCATCCGGAAAGGACCTTTCCGGATGGACTGTTAGCTGTTGGCTATTAGAACCATAGGGCGGGCCGTGCCCGCCGTCGGCTCTGGACGCCCGAGCCGGGGAGGGCGGCCACGGGCCGCCCTATGGGGCGAATATCACACGGACTTAGGGTTTGCGGTACTAGGCTGGTGTCCCTCCGGAAAGGGGAGGTCCAGTGGCTGAGCAGGTGACCTTTGCCCGTTACGGGCTCTTGATGGAGGGCCAGCCTCTCGAGGGCGAGGTTCGAGGCGAGGGCTCGGACCGGCCCGGCTACTTCTGGGGCACCCTGTTCGAGGCCCGGCAGAGGCTCCCGCTGCCGAACGGCGCGTACCATTACCCGGTGGCGGTGCTCGCCCCGGCCCGATCGAAGATCCGCTGCGAGGTATGCACGCGCAGCGTGCCTTCCGCCGAGGAGTTCTGGCAGGGACTCTTCAAGCCCGAGCTGTTTCGCCCGCACGCGTCGCCGGAGCAGTCCCTGATGAACCTTGCCCATGCGAAGGTCTTCACGGACGGTGGGGGGGCGATGGACAGCCCCGTCTTCGTCCTGAATCCTCTCTTCTATGTCTTCTGGCGCTCGACCTTCGCCATGGAGCTGAGGGAAATCGAGCCCGACGGGCCGGGCTTCGTCAGCTGGAGAGCGGTGCCCGCTTGGCACCCGCGCGTTGAACCTGGGACGCCTCCTCCGAGCCGTTCCGCGAGCGACTGCTCGAACGACAGCGGCGCGTCCTCCGCCAGCCCTCAGGTGACCCCTTGAAGCCAGCGGCCGTAGAGCCGGTCAGCCACTCGGTGGAGCCCCTCGACCCGATCCTGCAGGTCGGCGAGGATCTGGTCCGGGGTCTGGACGGTCGCGGACGCCCGCGCGAGGAGGTCGCCGTCGGCCGTCCACTCCCCCACCATCTCCGCCAGCATCTCGATGTGGCACTGGAGCCCCAACGATCTCCCGACGGCGAAGCCCTGATTCGGACAGCCGTCGCTCTCCAGGAGACGCTCGCACCCGGGGGGGATCGAAAAGGACTCCCGGTGCCACTGAAACACGGTGAACTCCTCCGGGAGGCTGGAGAGCCAGCTCGAGGCGGCGGGGCCGGGGACCTTCCTCACCCCAAGCCAGCCGACCTCCTCGGCCGGGCTCGCCTGGACCTGGCCGCCGAGGGCCTTGCTCAGGAGCTGCCCGCCCAGGCAGTGGCCGAGTACCGGAAGATCGCTCTCCACGGCGTCGCGGATGAGCCGGAGCGCCCCCGGGATCCAGTCCAGCGGGTCGTTGACGCTTTGCGGCCCCCCCATGAAGACGAGGCCGGCGGCTTCCCCGATCCTCTCGGGGATCGCTTCTCCCACGTCCACCCGGATGAGCCGGTACGAGAGTCTCTCCCGCTCGAGGAAGCGGGCGAAGTAGCCGGGTCCGTCCTCGGGCGCGTGGCGAAAGATCAGGATCGGTCTCATCGGCGTGTCACCAGGTCTTCCTTCCGGCGCGTCCTCTCGAGGCTTCATGATCCCAGAAGCTGGCTCGCCGTGAAACTGCCATTTGCCCCGAATCCGGCGGCGCGAGATCGCCCCGCCCCGAGGTCGCACGTCACTCAACCGAGCGTTCTCGTCCTGTAGACCTATCCAGGAGAAGAGCCATGTCCGAGGCCTACAATCCTTTCTGCACCGCTCAGAAGCAACTGGACCACGCCGCGGAGATCCTCGGCCTAGACGAGGGTACGCACCAGCTGTTGCGCTCGCCCATGCGGGAGATCCACGTCGCCCTCCCCGTGAAGATGGACGACGGCTCCTCCCGCGTCTTCCAGGCCTTCCGGGTCCAGTACAACTGGGCTCGCGGCCCGGCGAAGGGCGGAATCCGATGGCACCCCGACGAGACGATCGACACCGTCCGGGCCCTCGCCGCCTGGATGACCTGGAAGACGGCGGTCGTGGACATCCCGCTCGGCGGCGGGAAAGGAGGCGTCGTCTGCAACCCCAAGGAGCTCTCCGAGTCCGAGAAGGAGCGCCTCGCCCGCGCGTACGTCCGCGCGCTCGCCGCGTCTCTCGGCGTGCACAAGGACGTTCCGGCGCCCGACGTCTACACGACGCCCCAGATCATGGCCTGGATGATGGACGAGTACGAGACGATCGTCGGCGAAAATCATCCCGGGGTCATCACGGGCAAGCCGCTGGCCGTCGGGGGTTCCGAGGGTCGGGGAGACGCCACTGCGCGAGGCGGCATCTACGTGACCCGGGAAGCGGCCAAGGCCCTTTGCCTCAGCCTCGAGGACGGCACGATGGCGATTCAGGGGTTCGGCAACGCCGGGCAGCACGCGGCCATTCTGGGCCAGCAGGTTCTCGGGCTGAGACTCGTGGCCGCTTGCGACAGCGGCAGCGGCGTCTACAACCCCCGCGGCATCGACGCCAACGACCTCGCCGAGTACAAGGCCCGCAACCGGACCCTTCGTGGTTTCCCGGCCGCGGACGAGATCCGACCGGAGGAAGTGCTCGAGGTCGAGGCGACCGTGCTCTTCCCCTCTGCGCTGGAGAACTCCATCTCGCGGGAAAACGCCTCTCGGCTACGGTGCAAGATCAGCTGCGAGCTGGCGAATGGGCCCACGACGCCGGAAGCCGACGAGATCCTCCACGATCGCGGCATCGCGGTTCTCCCGGACTTCTTGGCGAACGCGGGCGGCGTGACGGTCTCGTACTTCGAACAGGTACAAAACACTTACAACTTCTACTGGCCCCTTCGGGAAATCCATTGGCGGCTCGATCAGAAGATGACCCACGCCTTTGCCCAGGTCTATGAGATGTACCAGCGCCATAAGGTCAACATGCGCCAGGCCGCCTACCTCGTCTCGGTCGCGAGGGTGGCCGAGGCCTGCAAGCTGCGCGGTTGGGTTTGAGCGACTCGGATGCCGCCCGGCGCGCGGGCGGCGAAGTCCCGGTCCGGGCGGCTCAGGGAGGAGGCGACGCCTTCTCGGAGCTCGACCTCCTCCGAGCGCACCGGCTCTATCAGAAGGTCATGCGCTACCCGACGGTCCTCGACGAGATCAGGGCCGTCTTCCGCGCAGCCTTGCAGGATGCAGGGGTTCTCGTCAAGGAAGAGCTGGAGGCGCGAGCGCGCCTCGCGGCGGCCACGGACGGGGTGCCGGAGGACCCCGAGACGCTCAGGGACTACCGGGATGCGCTCACCGACGTCTACTTCTCCCGCCATTTCGCCGAAGGACAGGTAGAGGAGTACATCAACTACGCGCGCAAGAAAGAGAGCTTCCGGAAACTCAACCGGATCCTGAATACCGAAGGCGTCACTTCGGCGAAGATCAAGCAGGCGCTGCGCGACTTCTGCAGCATACCCCAGGGAGAGATGATCCTCCCCGCGACCGAGGTGATGGGAGTTCGGGTCGCCCTGATCAGCCACTTCATCTCGAGCCAGCTCCCCTTCATCGGGATCGCCAAGCCCCACATCACGACCAGGGACGTGGACGAGCTGGTGGACCACAGCTACTGGGATCGCCGCCGGCCGGGCAAGATCGGCGGAAAAGCGGCGGGCATGTTCCTGGCGCACCGCATCGTGCTCCCCAGGTTCGGGAAGCGGGATCCCGACATGGAGAAGTACGTCCGGATTCCCGAATCCTACTACTTCAACAGCGGGATCTTCTCGGATTTTGTGGACTACAACAAGCTCGATCGGCTCTACACGCAGAAGTACAAGACCCGGGAGGAGATCGAGAGGGAGTACCTTCACATCGAGGAGGTCTTCCGGCACGCGCAGTTTCCGCCGGACGTTCTCGGCGACTTTCGCGATTTCCTGCAGAGGGTCGGGGAGCATCCGCTGATCCTCCGCTCCTCAACGCTCCTCGAGGACAACTTCGGCTTCGCCTTCTCGGGGAAGTACGATTCGGTCTTCGTGGCGAATCAGGGCGACCTCGACACCCGGCTGGCCGAATTCACCTGGGGCCTGAAGCGGGTGCACATGAGCACCTACGGGCCCGCGCCCATCCTGTACCGACTCAACCACAACCTGCTCGACTTCGACGAACGGATGGCCGTCCTGGTCCAGAAGGTGGTCGGACGGCGCCACGGCGACTACTTCTTTCCTTTCGCCTCCGGCGTCGCCTACTCCTACAACGTCCACCGCTGGAGTCCGCGCATCCGGAAGGAGGACGGGCTCGTCCGGCTGGTCCTCGGGCTCGGGACCCGGGCCGTGGACCGGGTAGCGGCCGACTACCCGAGGATGATCCCGTTGACGGAACCGCTGCTGCGCCCCGAGATCGGTGCGGAGCAGATCGCCAAGTACTCGCAGAAGCTGGTCGACGTGATCGACCTGAGCAGTGATAAGGTCCAGGGGGTCCTTCTGCCCGACCTGCTCCGGAAGACGGACCACCCCGACATGGCGGAGGCGGTCTCGCTCGACCAGGAGGGGCACCTGACGCCTCCGCTCTTCCGGGGGCAGCCCATCGACCCGGCGTGCGCCTGCATCACCTTCGAGAACCTCCTCAGGCGAAGCCCCTTCGTACCCTTGATCCGAAAGGTGCTGCGCATGCTCCACGAGGCCTACCGGGCACCCGTCGACGTGGAGTTCGCCTGGGAGGGGGGGCTGCTGTACCTGCTCCAGTGTCGCCCTTACGGCGTCAAGGAGTACCGCGGCAAGATCACCCTGCCGACGGACGTGCCGCCGGAGCAGATCCTCTTCACGACGTCCCACTCGGGCTCCAACTACGCCAGGCACGACATCCGATACGCCGTCTACGTGGATCCGAAGGCGTACGGTCGCCTCCCCTCCCGGGAGCGGAAGCTCGAGGTCGGCCGGGCGGTCAGCCAGGTGAACCGGATGCTAGAGGGTAAACGGTACGCGCTCTTCGGGCCCGGCCGCTGGGGAAGCAACGACATCCACCTGGGCGTCCGCGTAGGGTACGAAGACATCAATCATGCAGCGGTCCTCGGGGAAGTCGCCTTCAGCGAGGGGGGCTCGACTCCCGAGGTGTCGTACGGGACCCACTTCTTCAACGACCTCGTAGAGGCCGAGATCGTTCCGATCGCCATCTACCCCGACGAACCGGGAGCCGTCTTCCGGGAGGACCTGCTCGTCTCCGGACGAAACCTGCTCCCGGAGCTGGCCCCGGCATTGCACGACTTGGCCGAGGTCGTACACGTGGTCGATCTGCCGGCGCGGTACAACGGCTGCACCCTACAGGTTCTCCTCGATGAAGAGGAGGGGCGAGGGATGGGCTTCCTGGCCCCTCCCCTGCATCCGGAGGGGACGTACAGCCGAACGCCGGGGTAGCACGGTCTTCATCATTTCCTTACGTTCAAAAAACTTGACTAAGCCACAGGTGCCTGAAATAATCAAACGCGGTTCCAGATCTGGTCTCTTCGGGCTGGGTGCCGCCTGGCCGCAAACCGGCGAACGAAGATGTCGGCCGGCGGCTTTCCCGTCCCTGCCGCCCAGACTGAGGGTTCCGCCGTCTCACACCGGACCGAGAAAAAGGAGGTAGTGCCATGTCCCTCGATTCACGCACCACTCTGGAGTCCGTGAAGTCCAAGTTGGCCGCCGACGGCATCGAGTACATCCTGGCTCTCTTCGTAGACGTCAACGGCGCGGCAAAAGTGAAGCAGGTGCCGGTGGGCTGCTTCGAGGACATCGTCAAGGACGGCGCGGGCTTCGCCGGCGCGGCCGTGTGGGGCATGGGCCAGGGGCCTCACAGCCACGATCTGATGGGGCGGGCGGACATCGGGACCTACCAGCAGATTCCGTGGCGGCCGAACGTCGCCATCTTCCATTGCAACCTGTACGTCGACGACAATCCGCACCCCTACTGCCCGCGGACGAACCTCATCCGGGTGGCCGAGGAGTTCGCGCGGGAGGGGTACGTCCTCAACGGCGGCTTCGAACCCGAGCACTTCCTGGTGGAGCGGACCGGGCCCGGGGCCATCAAGGTCTGGGACCCGCAGAACATCGACAATCTGGCGAAGCCCTGCTACGACTTCAAGGGCATGTGCCAGGCGATGGATTATCTGCAGGACGTCATCCGGTACGGCAATCAGATGGGTTTCGACATCTACCAGAGCGATCACGAGGACGCGAACGGCCAGTACGAGATCAACTTCGGCTGGACGAACATCCTCCACGCGGCCGACCGGCTGACGCTCTTCCGCATGATGGCCGGCCAAGTGGCGGCGAAGTACGGCTGCGTCGCCACCTTCATGGCGAAACCCTTCATGAACCGGACCGGCTCGGGCGCCCACCTCCACTTCCACGTGGCCGACGCGCAGACGGGGGAGAACCTCTTCCCGATGAAGCCCGGCGAGAAGGACACGAAGGGGTGCGGGTACTCGAAGCTCGCCTACCACTTCATCGGCGGCCTCCTGAAGCACGCGAAGGCGATCACGGCCGTTGCCTCCCCGACGATCAACTGCTACCGGCGCATCCAGAGCGGCGAGTTCGTCTTCTCGTCTGCGTCCGGCTACACCTGGACTCCGGCGTTCATGTGCTGGGGCGACAACAACCGGACCCAGCTCCTGCGGGGTCCCAGCCAGAACCGCTTCGAGGACCGCAGCCCCTCGGCCGCGGTGAACCCCTACCTCTTCGGGGCGGCGTACATGGCCGCCGTCCTGGACGGCATCAAGAACCAGATCGATCCCGGTGACCCGGTCCCGGGCATCAACGTCTACGCGCTCTCCATCGAGGAGCGCCGGGAGCGCGGCATGCAGATGCTGCCCCAGAACCTTCTGGAGGCGCTGCAGGCCCTCGAACAGGACGAGGTCGTCCGCGCCGGACTCGGCCCGATCGCCGAAGAGTTCATCAAGCTCAAGAAGGCGGACTGGGGCGAGTTCATGCGCCTCGTGACGCCGTGGGAGATCGAGCGCTACCTCACGGTCCTGTAGCTCCGGGCGGGTGACGTGGCCCGGTCGATCTCCGTCCGCTGACGGAGCTGATTCGGCCGGGCCCCGTTCTCTAGGGCTCGGGGAATCCGAGGCTGCTTTTCTGTCGACTCGGTTCGCCGGTGCACTGCCGGCTGCGAATCGGTCCTTTTCGAGAATGAGAGGGAGAGAGGGTCATGAAGGTCACGGTGTTCGGAGCAGGGCACGGGGGGCTCGCCACGGCCGGCCACATCAGCCTCAAGGGGCACGCGGTCCGCCTCTTCAGCTTCTACGGCAGGGAGCTCGTCCCTGTGGCGGAAAGAGGAGGGATCCTCCTCGAAGGCGACGTGGAGGGCTTCGCGAAGGTGGAGCGCGTCACCAGCAGCGTGGACGAAGCCGTGGCGGGTGCGGACCTCGTGCTCGTGAACATGCCGGCGCTCGCGCACAGGAACGTCGCCTCTCTCCTCGCCGGCTGTCTGGAGGACGGCCAGACGGTTCTCCTGACCCCCGGCAGGACCGGTGGTGCGCTGGAGGTGTATCAGACCTTCCGCCGCTTCCAGCTCAAGAAGCGGGTTACGCTCGCGAAGTGCCAGACCTTCCTCTACGCGACGGAGTCGAGGGGACCGGCTCACGTGGAGGTCATGAAGGCCAAGAACCGCGTGAGAGCCGCGGCCCTTCCGGCGACCGACACCGCCTCCTTCCTGAGCCTGATCAACGACATCTACCCGCAGTACGCCGCAGCCACGAACGTGCTCGAGACGAGCATCAACAACGTCGGCGCGGTCGTGCATCCTGCGCCGATGCTCCTCAACTCCGGGCTCCTGGAGCGCGCCGCCCGCGGCGAGGACCTGCGGTACTACCGCGACATCATCACCAAGTTCGTCTGCGACAACGTCATGGAGAAGATCGACCGGGAGAAGAGCGACGTCGCCAGGGCTTTCGGGGTGCCGGTCCTGGACGCGCGCGGGTGGTACAAGGAGTGTTACGGCGTCGAGGGGGAGAGCCTCTACGACGTCCTCCAGCGAAACGAGTACTACCTCGGCTTCTCGGCCCCGAAGCATGTCCTCGGCTATCACCACGTGCTCGACGAGGTCCCGAACAGCCTGGTCCCGCTTTCGGCCCTCGGCGCGGTGGTCGGGGTGGCGACGCCGATGATCGACGCACTCGTCGAGCTCGCCTCCGCGGCCCTGGCCCACGATTTCCGGGCCGAAGGCCGCACTCTGGAGCGGTTGGGGATCGAGGGCTGTGAGAGCGCCGGCGACGTCCTCCGGTTCGTAGAAGAGGGTCCTCGTTTTTGGGAAGGTTGAAGTCTTTGAAGCCGTTCAAAGAACGTGTTAGAGTCGTGGAAGTAAAACGACGTTTTTTGTCAGCGGCTGCGGCCAGCGCGGCAATTTTGTCTCGAAATTGCGCTGAGCGGCCCGTCTTCCGCATCGTATCGAGAGGGTTGGATCAGGCACGGATCGTGAACCGCCAAAGGTTCGCGGTGGGAGGGGCGAGGTCGGCGAAGCGCCACGGTTCCCGTCCCCCGGAGGGTCTTGGCGGATCTGCAATGCTCAGGTGGGAGTCGTGAGCGAACCGGCCCGGACGCCGGGCCCCTGATTACCACGCGGAAGGGAGCAAGCACATGGCCGAAGCCCCGAAGAAGCCCTCTTACGACATCACCAAGTACGAGGCGGCGAACCTCAGCCGTCACATCGACTGGAAAGGAGCCTTCGTCATCGGGCTCGCCGGTACGATCCTCGTCACGGGCGTGACCGGGCCCGTGCTGGCGGGCCTCGGCTCGGCCGCCATCCCGCAGTTCATCCTCACCACGGTCATGGGGCTGCTCCTCTGCCTCTTCCTCGCGGAGCTCGCTGCCATGTTTCCCGACCGCGCCGGCGGCGCGCCCGCGTACGCGTACCCCGCCTTCCTGAAGTGGCCGAAGCTGGCGAAACACGTCAACGGCGGCACGGCCTGGGCGTACTGGCTCGGCTGGAACCCGGTCATCGCCGTCAACATGCTCCTGGTAGCTACCTACGTAAACGCACTCCTGAAGCCCTTCGGGGTCCAGATCAACCCGATCGTCCTCGGTTCGGTGCTTTCCATCGCGCTCTTCATCATCGCCTACATGGGCATTCGGCCCGGCGCCGTGGCCGGAGTCGTGCTCGCCGCCCTCTGCACGATCCCGCTGGTCGTCCTCGCGGTTGCGCCGTTCCTCTTCAAGCCCGAGCTGATCAGCTGGAGCAACCTCGTTCCAATCACCGTGCTGGGCGACAGCCTCTTCTCCGCCACGGGCTGGAGCCTCTTTATGCAGTACGCCTTCCTCACCACGTGGAATGCGATCGCCATGGAAGCGGCCGCCTGCTACGTCGCAGAGTGCGGCGATCCCGGAAAGGACGCTCCCAAGGCGATGATCGCGGAGGGACTCCTGGGCGTCTTCATCTACACGATGGTGCCCCTCTCCTTCCTGCTGGTGCTCGGAGCCAAGAAGATCCAGGCCGACCCCTACGCGATGTTCGTCGACTTCGTAAACCCCATCTTCGGCCGGATCGGCGTGTGGGTGGTGACGGTCATGCTGCTGGCCGCCCTGCTCCTCTCCGCGCTCAACGCGATCATGGGGAGCGCCCGGTCGCTCTACCAGATGTCGCTCGACGGCCAGTGCCCCCGCATCTTCGCGAGCGTGAACAAGCACAACGTCCCCGCCTTCGCCATGGCGGTGAACATCGTGCTGAACATCGGGCTGATGTACATCGGGACCCCGGCGTTCGTGATGGTTGCCTCGAATGTCGGCTACCTCATCTCCTTCGTCCCCGTGCTCATCGGCTACTTCCTCCTTCGCCAGGATCACCCCGAGTTCGCGAGGCCTTTCAAGCTCCCCGAGTTCATGAAGTGGGTGGCCCTGGTGATGGCCGGGCTCTTCTTCATCATGTGGATCTGGGGCGGCCCCCTCTGGGGCTGGACGTACTACGGTATCGGTTGGATCATCCTGCTCGCGTACATCCCCCTTTACTGGTATCGTACGAGAGTAGAGGACAAGAAGCTGGGGCAGACGACTCTCTGAGGTCCCGGCTCCAGACCGGAGGCTCGCCGTGAGCCTCCGCTGAAGCACACCGAAACGAATCGTAACGAGAGCCGGCCTCGGCTTCTTCCGAGGCCGGCTCTCTTCGTCCGGTAAAGGAGCGCGCTTTGAGCTGGGCTGGTTGGAGCATCTTTCTTTTGGCAGCGATCTTGGAGGTGGGAGGCGACGCGGTCATCCGGCTGGGGTTGCGCCGTTCGGGCGCCGCGCTGATCGTCCTCGGGTTCCTGATCCTCGGCTCCTACGGGGTCGTGGTGAACACGGTGAAGTGGGATTTCTCCCGCCTTCTCGGAGTCTACGTCGCGGTCTTCGCCCTCGTGAGCGTCCTCTTCGGCCGCTTCGTCTTCTCCGAGTCGATCCCCCTCGCCACCTGGGTGGGCCTCGGGATCATCATCGCGGGCGGGCTCGTGATCCAGTTCGGCAGCGCGTGATCCCTCAGAGGTGTACGACGAGGTCGGGCTGGAACGCGGGATTCTCCCACCGGTCGCCCGGCAGAGGATACCCTCGGGGATTGCAGACCACTTCCGTGCCGCGGAGCTGGTAACGGAAGGAGCGATGCGTGTGACCGTGGATCCAGAGAGCGACCCTTCCGCGGCCCATCAGCTCATCGAGGTCCGTCGCGAAGGCAGTGCAGAGGAGATCGCGCGAGTACTCGGCCGCCACGGAACGGCGCGTCGGGATGTGGTGGCTGATGACGACGGTCGGTCCCGAGAAGGGCTCCGCGAGCACCCTTCGCAGCCACTCGAGACTGCGCGTGTGAAGGAGGGCCGAAGCTTCGGGGGTAAGCCTGCGCCAGCCCTTCCGGATCACCCGGAAGTCGCTCATGGCCCGCGCGCAGTGGGCCATGGCAGCTTGCCGGACGTCGGGCCCGAACACGGCAAAGTCCGTCCAGAGCGTGGTCCCCACGAAGCGAACCCCGCGAAACACCCAGACGGCGTCGGCCAGCACGCAGACGTGCCCGAACCTCCGCACCTCCCGGCCTAGGCGGCGCAGCAGCGCGTCGATATCCTGGTTGTAGAACTCGTGGTTGCCGGGAACGTAGATGACCTGCCGCGAGAACGTCCGAGCCGCCCACCGGAGCCCCTCCGAGCCCACGTCGATATCCCCCGCCAACACCACGACGTCGACGTCGGGATGGGCAAGCTCGCAGGGTCGCCGGTACTCCCGATGAAGATCGGAGAGCACTTGAATCCGCATGGGTTCAGTTCGCTCCTACGCCGGGAAAACCCTCCACGAGATCGGCAACAAGGGATCAACTCGCCGGAATTTGTGCGAGACCCCGGACGAAGGGACTATGGACGCTCGCGTGGACCACCGTCTGCAGCCGCTCGGCGGCCTCCAGCGCGAGACGGAGCAGGTATCGCTCTTCGATGGGGAGGCCCGAGGGGCGGATGTGGGTGTCCGGGACCATGCCGGAGCGAATCTGCCGCGCCTGCGAGTGGAGGAGAAAACGAACCGTGCTCTCGAAGGCCGTACGGACGAACCGACCCTCGTCGGCGGGAATGGCCCCGAGCTTCTCGAGTTCTTCGATCCGGTCCACCGTGCCGAGCTTCGTCACTCCGTGGAGCAGAGCGAGGATCCGCGCGCACTCGACCATGAAACGAAGGGCCGACGCTTTCAGGTCGAGCTTCCCCTTTCGAGCACCGGACTTCTCGGTCACGAAGCCCTTGAAGAGCGTCAGCGGCACCTTGTGGTGGGCGGCATCCTCGAACAACCTGCGAAGGAGGGGCGCGTTGTCCCGGACGCCTTCGGTCACGAACGTCCGCAGGTCGGCGGCCAGGCTCACTTCCCCCCAGAGCGGCGCGAAGTCATAGAAGACCGTCGTCTGCCGGACGCCGGAAGGGTCCGCCAGCTCGAACCACCCCTTCAGCTGTTCCCGCCACTCGGCGAGGGTGCCGCGCCACAGGGGGTTGTCGCTCATCACCTCGCCCGTGCACTTGGGGAACCCGATCTCCGTCAGAGCCTCCGTCAGTCGCTCGCCGAGCCGGGCGAAGTACGGCTCGACCTCGGAGCGGGTGCCGGCGTCCACGTCGGCCAGGATCATTCCATGATCCTGATCGGTACAGAAGTGGTTCTCGGCGCGCCCGTGGCTCCCCATCACGATCAAGCAAAAGGGGACGGGGGGCTCGCTCCACCCTTCCGAACACATATCCCCGAGGCAGACCTCCAGGGCCTTCCGCTGAATATCCCGATTGATCGAGGAGAGAATCCGGCTGACCTGGGTGGCGGGGAGCCCCTCTTCCAGCAGGGCGATGCAGACGTTGCGAGCGCGTTCCCGGAGTTCGGCGAGGTCCGAGACGCTGTCGGCCCTTTGGAGCTGATCGACCAGGAAGAGGGTCTCGTGGGACCCCAACGCCAGAAGGTGTCGAAAGGAGAGGAGACCTACCAGCCGGCCCTCGTCCACGACGGGCAGGTACAGGATGCGATGGCCGCGCATGAGCCCCATGGCGCTGTACAGGTACGCGTCGGGTTCGATGACCCACGCGGGCGAACTCATGATCGCTTCCAGGGGAGTGGCGGCCGCATCGATCCCTGGGGCGACGGCCCTGAGCACCATGTCCCGCTCGGTCACGATTCCCACCGGCTCGCCCCGGATGGCCACCACGACGGCGCCCTGGCCGCTCTCGCGCATCCTTTGCGCCGCCTCCTGCACCGACTCGGTCGGGGCGAGGACCAGAGCGGCGTAAGACATGACGTCGCTCACGCGTTTGCGGAAGGGGAACGTCTCCAGGCTTTGAAGGGGGGAGCGCTCGGCCTGGACGAGGGAGTACTGGAGCACGTCCTGGAGCCGCTCGGCCATGGTCGTGGCGACGAACTGCGACAGCGGCGGATAGCGGTCCATGAGGGCGGAGAGCTCCGTCCCGGAGATGCTCAGCACGAACCCGGGCTTTGCAATCCGGACCGACGCCGGGGAGGGCTCGGTGCTGTAGAGCGACAGAAATCCGAGCAGCTGACCGGGCCTGGCGAGGCTCACGGTGCTCTCGCCCTCGGGCGGGCCGACCAGGATCTCCGCCGTGGCCGTGACTAGACAGTAGACGTCTTCCGGCTGCTCGCCTCCCTGCCGGAAGAGATAATCCCCCGTCCGGGCATTTATCAGCTCGGCTCGAAGCGAGATCTCCTCGAGCACTTCCGCTGGAAGGGCCGAAAGGCCGGGGAGCTCCAAGAGCAGATTCAGCAGTGAACTCTCCACACGCGCTCCCGCCGCACTTTCCCTCGACAGCACTGAAAGACGTTCTGACCGTACGGGCAGACGCATCGGCGTGTCAAGTCAGGAGCAGGCACGGATCGATCGCGTTACCTGTGACGCGAGCAGAGGGGTTCAGCCCGAAACCAGGAATCCCGGCCCATGGCAAAAAGGGGGGCGCAGTCGCGCCCCCCATCGGATTGGGACCCTCAGGGCTAGAAGAGAGCCGTGAACTCGACGGAAACGGTATCCTGGAACTTTCTGCCGCCGATCACGTCCAAGGTGACCGGATCCGCACGGCCCGCGAACACCTTCTCGTTCGACTGGTCGTGCCGATACTCCAGCCGGGTCCTGAAGTTGTCGGTGAACTTGTACTCGCCCGTGAGGGTGACTTCCCACAGTTTCTGATCGAAGGCTCGAAAGGCGGGGTTGAGGAAGGTCCGGGTCCCGTCCGCGAGTTCTACCGGGAATCCGAAGTCCTTGAAGACGACCGCGCCGCCGTCGTCGTCCACCCACTCCGCCCGGACCGCGGCGCTGCAGGTCGGGGTCAGCTGCGCCTTGACGATCGCGCCCACGCCGAACCAACTGTTGTCGTCGCCCGGCGGGATGCTCAGAGGGTTGTTCTCCTCGCCGCCCGTATCGGCCGTGAAGTTGACCGTGAGCTTGTCGGTGGGCGTGTAGGCCACGATCAGATCCGCGATCCAACGGATGTCGTCGCTTGGCTTGCCGAAGACGCCCCACGAGCCCTGTTCCGCCCCGTACGTGCCGCCCAGGGTAATCGACAGATTCTTCGCCGGGGTCGCCGTGAATGAAGCGAGCAAAGTCTTTCCCTGGTTGTTGTCGTCCGACACGTCCCAACCGTTGGCAAGGCCGATCGAGGCAGTAAGCGTGTCCGCAAGCGGGTAGGTGAGGAGCACTCCCGTGTGGGTGGCGGGCGTCAGCCAGTAGAGCAAGCCCCGCGAGGTGTTGAGGTTGTAGGCCATGGCATTGAGTTCCAACCCTACCAGCGCGTCGAACTTGCCGAACTTGAAATCCAACCCGTTCCCGACCGGCAGTTTGTAGGTGAGGAAAGCCTGCCGGAAGTCGAACGCATTCGTCGTGGTCATGCCCAGCGGGTCCTTCGTCCCAAAGCCGGCGGACTCGAGCCTGCGGACCGTGCTGCCGTAGTTCGCGGTCACGCCGAAGCCGAGACGAGAGTCGGCTGCGGTCGCCTTGAGCAGTTGGAGCTCGACCATGTCGAGCGTGAATTGATTGGCTTCCAGGTCGTTGTAGCGGAAGTCGTTCCTCCGGTTGGCGGTCGTCCCGCCCCTAGGGGCACCGCTCAGGTTATGCGTGTAGTAGCCGGTGATGAATCCACTTGCCTGGACCCCCTTGAGCCAGCCAAGGATGGGCACTTCCTTCTGGAGGTCTTCTAGTACGGTGGCGGAGAAACCTGGGATCGGAGCCGCTGCCAAGATCGTCGAAACTGTAAGCAGACCCATCCAAACCCGTCGCCGTCTTACTGCCATGTCTCACCTCCTGTTGTTGCTGTGAGTGTTGCTCCCGAAAGCAGCACATAATGAGAAAAGTTACAGCCGAACGAACTCAGGTGCTCAGGACACAATAACTGGGGTCCAGTTGTCAATACTTTTTTCCTCTCCCAACGGTCTTCAAGGAGTCGGACCAGATCCGTCTTCATAGCGAAACGAACGAGAAGCGCGGCGCTGCCGCTGCTGGAGAGACGAAAGTCGACCGGAACGGCTTTGTGGCGGTTGCCGGCGGCAGACCGGAGAAGCGGGGGCCGGGCCACAACACCTGGAGTCTGCATGATGCTCACTCGCTGCCCAAAGATTCTACATAGGAAACCTAACGTGGGTTGTTGGATAATCCGGGCTCGACTCCTCTGCCCGTACGGACGACTTCTTTCGCTCTTCAGGATTCCGATGCTCCTGTACGCTGCGACGATCTTCCTCAGCTCGTTCCTGCTCTTCTTGATCCAGCCCATCCTCGCCAAGCAGATCCTCCCTTGGTTCGGGGGGGCCGCGGCCGTGTGGACGACCTGCCTGGTGTTCTTCCAGTTCGCCCTGCTCATCGGCTACGCGTACTCGGATTGGACGGCGCGCCGCCTCGGCCCCAAGGCTCAAGCGGCTCTCCACGCGCTTCTGCTCGGCGCGAGCCTCTGGTTTCTCCCGGTGCTCGCCAATCCGGCATGGAAGCCGCTGGGCGCGGAGGATCCGGCTCTTCGCATCCTCGGCCTCTTGGCCGCTACCGTCGGGCTTCCGTACTTTCTCCTCTCGACGACGGGGCCTTTGATCCAAGCCTGGTTCGCCCGCACGCTCCCGGACCGGAGTCCTTACCGGCTCTTCGCCCTCTCCAACCTCGCCTCGATGCTCGGCCTGCTCGCATACCCCTTCGTTGTGGAACCGCGGGTCAGCGCCCTTGGTCAAAGCCACGGCTGGTCGGCCGCCTACGCCCTGTTCGTGCTCCTGTGTGCTGCCTCTGCCTTGCGGGGGCAAAGGGGCTCCGGCGCCGCGCGCCTGGCGTTGGGAACGGACCTCGCGAGCCGGGCTGAGCCTCCTACGGCAGCCGAGCGAGTTCGCTGGTTTGGCCTCGCCGCCCTGGGCTCCTTTCTGCTCCTCGCCGTGACGAATCATCTTTGCCTCAACATCGCCTCGATTCCATTCCTGTGGATCCTGCCGCTGTCGCTCTATCTCTTGTCCTTCATCCTGTGCTTCGACGGCCGCGGCTGGTATCGCCGGGGAGCGTTCCTTCCGCTCAGCGGTGTCCTCCTCGCGGCCATGTCCCTTTGCCTCGCGAATTCGAAGTTGAGCCTGAACTTGCAGGTCGTGATCCCGGTCTACCTCGCCGGCCTCTTCGCCCTCCTCATGGTCTGTCACGGTGAGCTCGCCGAGCGAAAACCCGCCCCCGCCCATCTGACGGCCTTCTACCTCATGATCTCGCTGGGAGGCGCGATCGGCGCACTCGTCGTCGGCGTTCTCGCTCCCTACGCGCTCCCGGGTTACTTCGAGCTCGGCTTCGGTCTGGTGGCGGCGGCCCTGCTGCTGGCGACGATCCGCCATAGGGGCGTTCCCGTTGCGCTCGCGCGGGTCGCTCTGATGGGGTTCGTCGTCGTCTGCTCAGGAATCCAGTTTCGGGCCTACGCCTCGGCAAACCGAGTGATGGCCAGGAACTTCTATGGCAGCCTCCGGACCTCCGATACCTTCACCCCGGGCGGCACGCCCATCCGCCAATTCGTCCACGGCGCGATTCGCCACGGCGAGCAGTACCTGCGACCCGACAAGCGGGACGAACCGACGAGCTACTACTCGCCGTCCTCGGGCATCGGCCGCGCCCTCCGAACGCTCCAGAAGCCGGGGCTCCGGGTTGGGGTGGTGGGGCTCGGCGCCGGGGCCATCGCGGTCTGGGCGCAACCCGGCCAGTATTACCGCTTCTACGAAATCAACCCTCAGGTCGTGGAGGTCGCCCGGAGCGAGTTCTCTTTCCTCGCCGACTGTCGCGCCGGGCACCACGTGGTTCTCGGGGATGCCCGGCTCCAGTTGGAACGGGAGCCCCCTCAGGGCTTCGATCTGCTGGTCCTCGACGCCTTCTCCGGCGACGCGATCCCGACCCACCTGATCACGAGCGAGGCCTTCGCTGTCTACCTTCGGCACATGAACCCGGGAGGCGTCCTCGCCTTCAACACGACCAACCGGTATCTTGACGCAGCACCGGTGGTGAAGGTGCTGGCCGAGAGCCGCGGGCTGAAGACGGCCTACATTCATGACGCGCCGGAAGACGCCGCCGCCGGCCACTGCCGGACCGACTGGCTCCTCGTCTCCGCCAACCACTCTTTCCTCGGCAGCCCGCTGATCCGAAGCGTCGCCGGTGCGGTAGCCGAACCCAGGGTCCGCCAACTCTGGACGGACGACTTCACGAACCTCTTCCACATCCTGAAGTGAGTGCCGTGGGCTGCGGTCGCGGGGGGTCTTGCCGATGAACGGGAAACGGTTCTTCATCGATCGAGCCGTGCTCGCCCTCGGCGTGCGAGGGGCCTTCGCCATCGTGACGGGCGTGGAGAACCGGCGGTATCTGCCCGAGTTCGAGCGATACCGCTCCGAGCTGACGGAGCGACTGCGGCGGGAGCTGACTGAGGAAGCCGTCGCTTCCGACCCAGTTTTGAAGGGTTTTCGGGAGCTGCACGACCGCGTGGGCCGATCGAACCGGCGTTTTCCCTCCTCGGCGGAGGCACTCGCAGGGCTCTTCCTGCGGCGAGGACTCATCCCATCGATCCAGCCCGTCGTGGACGTCTACAACTGCGTCTGCCTGGAGACCCGACTTTCGCTGGGTGCCCACGACCTGGAGAAGATCGAAGGAGACGTGACGCTTCGACTCACGGACGGCACGGAACGCTTCGTCCCGATGGGGCGCACCGAGCCCGAACCCATAGGCCCGGGGGAGTACTGCTACATCGACGGCAGCGGAGAGGTGCTCTGCCGGCTCGAGGTCCGCCAGGCGGAAAAGACGAAGGTCACCGAGGAGACCGTAGGCTGCTTCTATCTCGTGCAGGGCAACGGCAGCACTTCTCGCTCCCAAGTCGAGAACGCTCTGCGCCGGGTCCTCGAGTTGACGCAAAGCTTCTGCGGCGGCAGGGTCGAGCACTCCGGCGTCTTGGGGGAATGAAGAGGCGGCGTAGAGTGTGTGGCCGCCGCAAGGTGAACGAGAGAAGGAGGCGGACGATGAGAGCGATTCGCGTGGAAGCGCTCGGGGGGCCCGAGGTGATGAAGCTGGTGGAGGTCGCCGATCCCACGCCCGCCCCGGGAGAAGTGCTCATCCGGGTGCACGCGGCGGGCGTGAATCCCGTGGACACCTACATCCGGTCCGGCGCCCAGGGGTACGCGGCGCCGGTGCCGTACACGCCGGGCAGCGACGCGGCGGGCGTGGTGGAAGCCGTCGGCCCGGGCGTCACCGGGCTCTCGGTCGGGGCCCGCGTCTTCACGGCCCGGACCCTGACCGGCGCCTACGCCGAGAAGACCCTCTGCGCCGAGAAGGACGTCCACCCGCTGCCCGAAGGGGTCGCGTACGCCCAGGGAGCGGCCGTGGGAGTGCCGTACGCGGCGGCGTACCGGGCGCTCTTCCAGCGGGCTCGGGCGGAAGCGGGCGAGGTCGTCCTCGTCCATGGCGCGACGGGAGGCGTGGGGATCGCGGCGGTACAGTTCGCGCGGGCGGCCGGTCTCACGGTGATCGGGACGGGCGGCGACCCGGAGGGGCGCAGCCTGGCCGCCGCCGAGGGCGCGCACCACGTCCTCGACCACGATGATCCGGAGCACCTGCACCGGGCGATGGCGCTCACGTCGGGTCGCGGCGTCGACCTCATCCTCGAGATGCTCGCCAACGTGAACCTCGGTCGGGACCTGACGGCCCTAGCCCAAGGGGGGCGCGTGGTCGTGATCGGCAGCCGGGGGACCGTGGAGCTCGACCCCCGGGACGCGATGCGGCGCGAGGCGGCGATCCTCGGCATGCTCCTCTTCGCCGCCACCGAGCGGGAACGCGACGCGGCGTACGCGGCGATTGGAGCCGGGCTGGAGAACCGGACCCTGCGTCCCGTGATCGGAAGGGAGCTTCCCCTCGCCGAGGCGCCGGCCGCCCACCGGCTGGTCCTGGAGTGGGGCGGCTACGGCAAGATCGTGCTCATGCCCTAGCTGGTGTCCATCCGGAAAGTGCCTTTCCGGATGGAGTCATCGGTCTTCGGTTT
>JACRCS010000476.1 GCA_016218905.1 Deltaproteobacteria bacterium | reverse complement strand
GGTGATGATGGTCGCCGGAGCCGGCCTCGTTCACAGCATCATTCCGCTGGGGTCGGACGAGCTCGCCATCGCGGGCGCGCTCGAGGGCTCTCCGATCGAGATCTGCAGGGCGAAGACGGTGGACGCTTACTCCCTCGCCAGGGCCGAGTGGGTCATCGAAGGGATCATTACCAGGGAGAGGGTCTGGGAGACGGAGGAGGCGGAGAAGCTCGGAAAGGCGAACGTAGCGCCCTTCTTCCCGGAGTGGGTGGGATACCTGGGGAGAGCCTGGAGCAGCCGGAAGTTTCAGGTGACAGCCCTCACTCACCGCAGAGACCCGATCTACTACAACTGGCTCGCGGATACCTACGACGGCACCCTTGTCGGGCTCCCCTTTCGCGAGGCTTGCTTCTATGAACTAGCCGATCGGCTGGTCCCTGGCCTCGTCGTCGACGTAAATATCCCGTTCGCTCTGAAGATCGCCGGCGGAGCCGTGTTCCAGGTCAGGAAGAGACGACCCTCGGACGAGGGCTTCCAAAGAAACGTCCTCGCGCACGCCCTGTCAGCTCAGCCTGGGATCAAGCTCCTGATTGCGGTCGATGATGACGTCGACATCTACAACGTGGACGACGTGCTCTGGGCGGTCATGACCAGGGCCAACCCGGCCACCGATTACATCGTGGGGACGAGCGGCACGAGAGGAATTCAAGCGGGCGGCGCACCCGGTGGAGTGGCGATCGATGCTACGGTTCCCCTCGAGGCCCGGGCACAGTTCGAACGTTCCCGATATGCTCTCGAGAAGATCGACTTGGGCAAGTGGCTCTCCGCGTCTGACATAGGCGAAATACAGACGCAGCAGAGTGAGTACGCCCGATCCCGCGCACGCGGTCAGGGCCTCGAGGTACTCACTAGGAGGTAGTCCGTGGAGCATTCTCGGTATCCCGACCTCGCGCCACTCTTCGAGCCGAAGTCCATCGCCATCATCGGCGCCTCGAACGACATCGCCAAGCCCGCAGGATTACCCCTTCACTTCGTGCTGAAGCACAAGTTCAGGGGAAAGGTCTTTCCCGTCAACCCGGCACGTGCAGAGGTCCAGGGACTGAAATGCTACCCGAGCGTCCTCGACATCCCGGAGGAAGTCGACGCCGCACTGCTGGTGGTGCCGGCCCCGGAGGTGCCGGAGCTGCTCCGGCAGTGCGCCCGCAAGGTCGTCAAGGCCGCCGTGGTTCCGGTCTCCGGATTCGCCGAGAACGGACCGGAGGGGAAGAAGCGGCAGGACGAGATCGACGAGATCCTTCGGGAAAGCGGCCTTCGGATGTGCGGGCCCAATACGAACGGGCTGCTCAACGTGCACGGCAATGTCTCGCTCGGCTACTCTTACGCCCAGGAGGTCGTTACTGCCGGCAGCCTGGCCTATATCACGCAGTCGGGAGCCCTCCTGAGCGCGAGCGCTCCTCGCCTGACCCAAAGGGGCATCGGCTTCAGTTACTTCATCGCGTCGGGAAATCAAGCCGACCTCGATACGTTCGACTACGCCCGCTATGTCCTCGACGACCCTCACACCCACGTCCTCGCGCTGTACGTCGAGGGCTTCAAGGATCCCGACAAGTTCCTCGAGGTCGCGGACCTCGCTCTGGAACGAGGCAAGCCCCTGGTCATCATCAAGGTCGGCCGCTCCGAAGTGGCCGCGAGGGCGGCCCTCGGCCATACCGGTTCCTTGGTCGGATCGGACGCCGTCTTCGACGCCGTCTGCAGACAGAAGGGAGTGATACGGGTCGACGACTTCGATCACCTGATCGCCGCCCTCCTCGCTTTCCTGAAGTGCCCGCTTCCCCGAGGAAACCGAGTGGGAATGGTCTCCACCTCCGGCGGGGCGATGTCCCTCGTCGCGGACCACGCCATCGGCCGGGACCTCCGGTTCCCTGATTTGTCAGCCCGCACCAAGGAGCAGGCGGCCAGGATCATTCCAGCCTACGGGGAGATGCAGAACCCCTTCGACATCGGAGCGGCCGGGGCGTCCGCCACGAGAGACGCGGCGCTCTGTGAGTCGGCTGTGCGGCTCCTCGTCGGCGACGAAAACATCGACATCGTGCTGGCGGCGTTAACTCCCATCGACCCGCGCGGCACCTTGAATTTCCTGTCCGCGGTGGTCGAAGTATCCAAGACCACCGATAAACCGGTGATTCTGTTCTGCCCTATGGCGGGACTTAGGGAAGCGGAAGAAGCGGTCTTCGCCGACTGCAAAGTGCCCATGCTGTTCGACAGTGCGGAATGCGTGACGGCTATTTCGTCACTGGTCAGATTCGCGGAAACAAGGAGACGAGTATCCGAAGCCCCCCCGTATTCGGCGAGTACCGGCGAAACGCAGATCGACCCCCGCGCGAAAGAAGCAGTGGAAGCGCTGGCGTTGGGCCGAAGCACGCTGACCGAGCACGAGAGCAAAGAGCTGCTCGCTCGGTACGGCATTCAGACCGTGCCGGAGGAAGTCGCCGCGACCCCGGACGAAGCCGCCGCGATAGCGGAGAGGCTAGGGTATCCGGTGGCTCTGAAGGTCAACTCCTCAGCCATCGTCCACAAATCCGATGCGGGTGCGGTGAGGCTCGACGTGGCTAACGAGGGCGACCTGAGAACGGCCTACTCCGAAGTGATTGCCAACTCGAAGCGGTATGATCCCGAGGCGGAGGTTCGCGGCGTTCTGGTCCAGAGGATGAGGAAGGAGGGTGTAGAAGTATATATCGGTATGTCCCGAGATCCACAGTTTGGGCCCACCATTGCGTTCGGGTTGGGAGGAGTGCTGGTCGAAGTCCTTCGGGACGTTTCGCTCAGGGTTGCGCCGATCTCCAGATCGGACGCCGAGGAGATGGTCAGGGAGGTGAGGGGATACCGGCTTCTCGAGGGCTTCCGTGGCAAGCCGAAGGCCGACGTCGCGGGCCTCATAGAGACCCTTCTCAAGGTATCCAGGTTATCAATAGAGATGGGAAGCCGGGTCGCTGAGATCGATATCAATCCACTTCTAGTTTTTGCTGAAGGCAGAGGAGTTGAAGCGATTGATGCCCTCGTGGTGCTCCAGAGCACATGAAGAAAGGAGTCTAGCATGGAAACGAAAAAGCTAGGGTTCGCGGGTGTCGTCTTCGCTCTCCTTCTCGGTCTCGCCCTCTCCCTGCCGAGAAACGTAGAGGCCCAGGGAACGATAACCCTCAAGTACGCCAACTTTGCCCCTGCAGCGACCTTCCCGGGCGTGCAGATGGAGAGGTGGGCCAAGGAGGTGGAAAAGAGGACCAACGGGAAGGTGAAGGTTCAGACCTTCCCGGGAGGCACCCTCCTCTCTGCCAGGAACATGTTCGAAGGTGTCATCTCCGGGCTCGCCGATATCGGGAACTTCGCCATGAGCTACCAGCCCGGGCGCTTCCCGCTTTCCGAAGTCATCGACTTGCCGCTGGGATTCTCCAGCTCTGAGGCTGCGAGCCTTGCCCTGCTCGATCTCGTCGACAAGTACGACCCCAAGGAGTTCAAAGATGTGAAGGTCCTCACCGTCTTCGCCGCGGCACCGTTTCACATCATCACCAAGACGCCCGTGAAGTCGATCAAGGACTTGAAGGGCATGGAGCTGAGGGTGGCCGGGACGACCGCAGAGGTTCTGGAGAAACTGGGCGGCATACCGGTTGCGATGCCCCAGACTGACACGCCTGAGGCACTCCAGAGGGGCGTGGTCAAGGGCATGATCACCGCGCTCGAGGTCCTCAAAGATTTCAACTACGCCGCGTACTGCCCCCACGTGACGATGGGAAGCCTAGGAACCGTTACTTTCGCCGTCGTCATGAACAAGGAGAAGTGGAGTGCGCTGCCCGACGACGTGAAGAAGATACTCGACGGTCTTAGACGGGAACAGGCCCAATGGACGGGCAAGTATGAGGACGACCACTGCGACGAAGCGGTTGCCTGGGCGAAGCAGAAGTACAAGCTCCAGATCCATGAGCTTCCAGCCGCTGAAAAGGCCGAGATTTCGAAGCTGCTGAATCCCATGATGGGTGCCTACGTCAAGAAGGTGAACGCCTTGGGGCTCCCCGGCGACCAGATCCTCAAGGATGCCTATTCCCTAAAGGCGAAATACGACAAGGGCCAATAAGGGTCACGAGGAACCGGAACCTCCTTCCGGAGGGGGGCCGGTTCCTCCTGCCTCGACGCGGCATGACGGCTCGCCGGGAGAGACAATGAAGTACCTGGACCGATTGAATAACTTCCTAAACGCGATCTTCATGATCCTTGGCGGCATCGCCGTGCTTGCGCTCATGGCCCTCGCGACCGGGAACGTCGTCCTTCGCATCCTCGACGTTCCGCTCAAGGGGACCTACGAGATCGTGTCCTTCCTGGGAGCGGTCGTGATCGCCTTCGCCCTCGGGTACTCGCACAAGGCGAGGGACCACATGATCGTGGACATCGTCTCCGACAGATACCCGCAGTGGCTGAAGAAGCTCGTCGATTCCGTGGCCGATTGCGTTATCACGCTCTTCTTCGGCGTCGTCTCCTGGCAGGTATTCGTGTGGGGGCTCAAGATCCGGAACGCCGGAGAGCTCTCGGAAACGCTCAAAATACCCTTCCATCCCTTTGTCTTTGCAGTCGGCCTCGGCTTCGGGGCCCTCGCCTTGACCTCACTCATCGAGCTCATCAACAAGTTCTCCGGACAGGAGGAGTGACCATGGAGGGTCCTGTCGTCGGCGTCTTCGGAATCGTCGCGATGTTTGGGGCTCTCTTCTTCCTCAGATTGCCTGCGGGCTTTACCATGGCGATCGTCGGGTTCTTGGGCGTCGCCTTCGTTACCAGCTTCAAAGCGGCACTGGGAATGATCAGCACGGACTTGTGGAATATCTTTTCGAGCTACGGTCTCACCGTCATTCCCATGTTCATCCTGGTCGGCGAGTTCGTCCATTACGCCGGCTACAATAACGGGCTCTACAGCGCTACCTATCGCTGGTTCGGGCACTACAAGGGCGGACTCGCCATCACGACCATCATGGCCTGTGCCGCCTTCTCCGCCATCAGCGGCAGCAATACCGCGACGGCGGCCACCATGAGCCAGGTGGCGATCCCGGAGATGAGGAAATACAAGTACCACTCCCAACTCAACGCCGGCTCTGTGGCTGCAGGAGCAACTCTGGGGGTGCTGATCCCCCCGAGCATCGTTCTGGTCGTGTACGGTCTCTACACCGGCCAGTCCATCGGGAAGCTCTTCTTCGGCAACGTGATACCGAGCGCGATTCTCACGGCGGCCATCGCGGCCACGGTCTTCTGCATCTGCTGGCGGCACCCCGACTGGGGCCCTGCCGCACCGAAGAGCACGTGGAAGGAACGTTTCCAGGCGCTCCCCGATATCGTCGACATACTGATCCTCTTCGCCATCATCATGTATGCCCTCTTCACCGGCGTGGTGACGGCGACGGAGGCGGCGGCAGCGAGCTGTACCCTCGCGCTGGCGATCTGCCTCTTCAGGCGAAAGCTCTCCTGGCAGGGGTTTCTTGCATCCGTCAAGGCGACGCTTCGCATCTCCTGCCTGGTCTTCATGATCGTCGCGGGCGCGGTAGTCTTCGGGCGTTTCCTCACCGTGACTCGGCTCCCCTTTGAAACTGCGAGCTGGATTTCCGGGCTTACGGTCCCGAACTGGACCCTGCTCTGCGTGATCCTGCTTTGCTACATCGTCGGCGGCTGCGTGATGGATGCTCTCGCGTTCCTCCTCGTCTCTCTCCCCATCTTCTATCCGATCGTCGTCGCCATGAACTACGATCCGATCTGGTTCGGGCAGGTCATCACCATCGTCACCACCATGGGCTCTATCATGCCGCCGATCGGTATCTGCTGTTACGTGGTCGCAGCCATGGCAACAGACATCCCCCTGACGACCGTCTTCCGCGGCAGTTTCTACTACCTACCCGCCTACATCGTCTCGATCATCCTCCTGATGCTGTTCCCCTACTGGACCGTCCTGGTCCTTTCGGACCTCGTCCGCTAACCGCACGGGACGCTAGCGGGCGCTACTTCGCGTTCTCGCAGTAAACGCACTCCCAGTGGAGCCGGGCGGTGGGCCTCTTCCCCTCACCCTTCCCCGCTACCCCCACCGCGAACCCGAGATCAAGGCCCGAGTCCCTCAGCCATCCTTGAACCTCGGTATGAGAGCGATCCCCGTCCCGCTCGGGCGCCTGCGTTGATGAAAAGAAAATGAAAAGAAAATGAAAATGCGACTCAATACCGCTTGACTCGCCGCCTCCTCCTCGGATATTGATACGCACTATCAAAAAGCCGGCTGCCTTCGGTTGAATCTCTCGTGAAGAACCCAGGAGGAACAAGAGCATGCTAAGACCCATCGCCGGAACGTCCGCCGTACTGCTTCTGCTGGCTGCTCCTCTGGGCCGGGCCCACGACGGGCCGCAGACCCCGAAGCCCCCCGAGGCGGCCACGGCCGAGGCGAGCTTCGAGGCCCGCTTGAGGGCCTTGGAGGAGCGCGAGGCGGAGCTCTACCACACCCTGGCGGAGAAGAAGGAGGCCGACGGCCTGGGACTCGCGGAGCGGCTCACGATCTCGTCACTGCTGGAGGTGGAGGCGTCGGCGAGCCGGATCAAGTTCGCCGGCGGCAAGAGGGCCTCCTCGAGCGATCTGGTGCTGGCCACGGCCCAGCTCGGCTTCGGGCTGAAGATCAACGAGTGGGTGAACGGCGACCTGAGCTTCCTCTTCGAGGAAGACGTCACCGACCTCGAAGTGGACGAGGCGGCGATCAATCTCTCCCGCGGTGCCTTCTCCGCTCGAGTCGGCCGTCAATACCTCCCCTTCGGCGTCTTCTACAGCCACTTCATCACCGATCCCCTGACGCTGGAGCTGGGAGAGACCCGGGAGACCGCCTTCCTCTCCTCCTACGAGTACGGTCCTGCGAAGCTCTCCGCCTTCGTCTTCAACGGAGACGCTGAAAAGGCCGGAGAGGGAGACCACCTCCGCGACTGGGGCGCGAGCCTGGTCGTCACGCCTCTGGAAGGCCTTCGTCTGGGAGGGAGCTGGCTCTCCGATCTCGCGGACAGCAACGCCGAACTCCTCGGCGGCGCCGAGTACCGCCGCCGGGTGGGAGGGTGGAGCCTCTTCGCGATCCTCGAGCGCGGAGCCTTCGGGCTCTCCGGCGAGCTCCTGGGGGCCGCCCGCACCTTCGCTGCCGCCGACTTGGATGCCGATGGAAGCGGTGGCGGAGACAAGCCGTTCGCCTGGAACGTGGAGGCGGCCTGGTTGCCGCGGGAAGACCTGGAGGTGGCGCTGCGGTACGAGGCGAGCCGGCAGTTCGCGGGGCAGCCGACGCGGCAGTACGGCGTCGACGTCTCCTGGAGCCCCTGGAAGGCCGTGACCCTGTCGGTCGAGTACCTGCGCGGGCACTTCCGTGGCGCCTTCGCGGGGGACGAGCTCGTGAACAGCTCCGGGAGCCCGGCGAAGACCCGCGACGTGGTCACCACGCAGCTGGCGCTGCAGCTGTAGGAGTTCTCGGTTCTCGGTCATCGGTCATCAGTTCTCGGGAGGGACGAAAACCCGGTCGACTGAAGACGCAGGCCTGAGAACTGAGGACCGACAACCGAAAACCGACAACCGGGAGAGTCGACATGGTACCCCTGGGGCTTTTGAGCGAAGGCGAACAGGGCGAGATCGCAGCGGTCCGGCTTGCGAAGGCTTCCTGTCATGACAGCAGCCGCGCCGCGGACTGCCGGGTCGAGGACCTGGGGCTAAGGGTCGGAAAGCGGGTCGAGATGTTAACGAACGCAGGGGGAGGGCCTCTGCTCCTGAAAGTGGACGAGTCGAGAATCGCGGTCGATCGCGCTCTTGCGATGAAGATCCTGGTGAGGAGGTAGGCGATGAATCTCTCGATGCTGAGACCCGGCGAGAAGGGGACGATCACCCGGCTGGAGGCGACCGGCCCCCTAAAGCGAAGGCTGATGGACATGGGCGTGCTGGTGGGCGAGGAGATCCGGATCGACAAGGTGGCCCCCCTGGGCGACCCGATCGAAGTGACCGTGAAGAGCTACAAGCTCTCGCTCCGGAAGAAGGAGGCCGAGGGGATCGGCATCGAGGTGCTCCGATGAGCGCCCAGACCGCCGAGAAGCTGTCTTCCCGGGCCGTTCCGAAGCGTACGCTGACGGTCGCGGTAGCCGGCAACCCGAACTCCGGCAAGTCCACGCTCATCAACGCGATCGCGGGCACGCGCCTCCAGGTCGGCAACTGGCCCGGCGTGACCGTGGAGAAGAAGGCGGCCTCCTTCGAATGGGCGGGAACGACGATCCGGCTCGTCGACCTCCCCGGGACGTACAGTCTGAGCCCCTACAGCCAGGAGGAGATCATCGCCCGGGACTACCTGGTCCACGAGCGGCCCGACCTGATCGTGAACGTGGTGGACGCGACGAACCTCGAACGGAACCTCTACCTTACGGTTCAGCTCCTGGAGCTCGGGATCCCCGTGGTCATGGCCCTGAACATCTACGACGAGGCCGAGGCCAAGGGGCACAAGATCGACGTCCGCGGGATCGAGGAGAGCCTCGGGATCCGGGTGATCCCGACGTCCTCGACGAAGAAGCGCGGACTCGACGAGCTGCTCAAGGTCGTCACCGGCGACTCCGCCCAGGCCCCGCGGAAGGTCGGCTACGGCGAGGACGTGGAGGGCGCGTGCGCGCGCCTGGAGAGCGCCATCGAGAAGAGCCACCCGGCGCTCCTCGAGAAGTATCCGCGTCGCTGGCTCCTCCTGAAGCTTCTCGAGGGCGACGAGCAGGTCGTCCGGGAAATCAACGCCGGTGGCGAGTTGCCGCTCGAAAAGGCCGCGGCGCATCTAAAGAAGGCTCACGGGGAAGACATCGAGTCCCTCATGGCCGACGCCCGCTACGCTTTGGCGTCGGGACTGACGAGGGAGGTGCTCCGAAAGCCCGAGCTGCGGAAGACCGAGCTCACCGAGAAGATCGACCGGATCGTCCTCAACCGGTTCCTCGGTATCCCCATCTTCTTCGCCGCCATGTGGCTCGTCTTCAAGCTCACCTTCGACCTCTCCTCTCCCTTCGGCGACTGGATCGACACGATGGCGAACGGTCCGTTCAAGAGGTGGACCGCGGCGCTCCTTGGCGTCGCGGGCGCTCCGGACTGGACGGTCTCGCTTGTCAACGACGGCGTCATCGCCGGAGTCGGGTTCGTGCTCGTCTTCGTTCCCGTCATCTTCGCGATGATGTTCTTCATCACTTTCCTCGAGGGGAGCGGCTACATGGCTCGCGCGGCGTTCGTGATGGACCGCGCGATGCACTCCATGGGCCTCCACGGGAAGTCGTTCATTCCGATGCTCCTCGGTTTCGGCTGCAACGTCCCGGGGATCTACGCGACGAGGACCCTCGAAAACCCCCGGGACAAGGCGCTGACGGCGCTCCTCCTGCCCCTTATGTCCTGCGGCGCGAGGCTGCCGGTCTACGTCCTCTTCGCGGGCGTCTTCTTCGCCGCGAGCTCGGGCACCGTCATCTGGTCCCTCTACGTGATGGGCATAGTGCTCGCCATCCTCATGGGTGTCGTCTTCAAGCGCACGCTCTTCCGGGGGGACGCGCCCATGTTCATCATGGAGCTCCCCCCGTACCGGATGCCCACGCTGCGAAGCCTCCTGATCCACACCTGGGAGAAGGGCAAGCACTTCCTGATCAAGGCCGGCACCTACATCCTGGCGGTCTCCGTCTTCGTCTGGTTCCTCCTGAACCTCCCGTGGGGCGTCGAGAGCAAGCGCGACTCCTTCCTCGGGCGGACGGGCGCGGCCATCGCCCCGGCCTTCGCGCCCCTCGGCTTCGGCACCTGGGAGGCGGCCTCTTCTCTCATCACGGGGGTCATCGCCAAGGAGATCGTCGTGGGGACGATGGGGGAGATCTATGCCCCGGAGGCTCAGGAGAAAGAGGACGGCCCCAAGGCGACCCTCGCCGAAGACCTCAAAGAGATCGGGACGTCCTTCGGTGACGCCGTCAAGGGCGCGGCCTCCAACGTGGTCTCCACCTTCGGCGTCTCCAGTCTGGCGGCGGAGGAAGAGGAGGGGCAGTCCCCGCTGAAGGCGGCAGTCCGGGGCGCTTTCACGCCGCTTTCCGCCTACGCCTTCATGGCCTTCGTCCTCCTCTACATGCCGTGCGTCGTCGTGGCCATCGCCATGCGCCAGGAGTTCGGCTCCTGGAAGTGGTTCAGCGTCGCCTTCATCTACCAGACCGTGCTCGCCTGGACCGTCGCGCTGGTGATCTACCAGGGCGGGCGGCTGCTCGGGTTGGGAGGATGACGATGGGCGCGTCAGACATCGTTTGGATGGCACTGATCCTCGCCGGAGCATGCTGGCTCTTTTACCGCTCGGTCTGGAAGAAGAAGGGGCATTGCCCGGGTTGCGATGCAGGAAGCTGCGGCAAGACCGGGAACCGGAGAACTGCGCCGCCCGGGCGGAAGATGTAGGGCGGGGCCCGCTCCGCCGGAGGACTGACGGGCCTCGGGCCGGCGTGGCTCGGCGGGTGATCTTGGACGCGCTGCCCCACGCCCGGCTGCCCGGGCCCGTCGGGCTTCTGCTGCCGGCGCTTGTGCACCCGCCCGGCGGCCCCGGTGCGGTGGCCTCGAACCCGTCCGCCCCTGCCCCGCTGCCAAAACAGGGCTCGTGCCCAGGGGGCATTCGGCCCGCGGTCTGCCAGCTTGCGGTTCTTGCCGGCCCGGCTACCGTGTAGGACTTTCGCCCATAACGCCTATTGGGCGGCGTCCTACAAGGCCCGGTCCCGATCACCCGTCGCCGCCTGTGCGGCGCACTCGAGGGCCGCCGGAGAAACTAGGCAGCTCATGATCACAAGCTTTGTCGAGGGCAGGATGCGGGTTCGAGACGAGAGGCTGAGGCGCGTCGCGGAGGACGCCTCGAAGGCCCTCCGGGCCAAAGCGGGCGTGACGGAGGTTTCGGCCCATCCGCGCGTGGGCAGCCTCCTGATCCGCTACGAGCCGGAGACCGTGACCGGACAGGAGCTCCTGGCGCACCTCGAGGCCCTTCTCGACGAGGGCGCTCTTCGTCCCTCTTCATCGACGCGGCCCGGCACCCGGCGGTTCCCTTTGGCCAAAAGGATCCACCGCGGAATGCTCGCGGCGCTCGCGGCCAGCATGGCCGGGCTGCTCGTCCGGTCGGAGAGGCTGCACGTCTCGGCCGGCGTCGCCTTCCTGGGGGGCTTCGCTTTCCATCTCTTCGACCACCGCACCGCGTTCGGGTTCCGGCCCAAGAAGGCGTGCCGCAGCGCCCCTCGGAAGCCCCGCCGACCGACCTCGGGGCGAGGCGAGGGAAGCGCTTCGGCTCACCGGAGGGATAGGGCCCGGGGACGGCGCTTTGTGAGCGACGGAACGGATCGTTAACATCATAGGTGGGTTGCCTTTGTCACCGGCAACCCGAAAGAAAGGAGGGACCATGTCCGATTTCCCCTTCCGCAGGAAGAATCTCGGGCTCATGGCCTCGGGCGCGGGAGGCGCGCTCGCTCTGCTGGCGCTGCCGGCCCTCATCCGGCGCACGCGCGCGTGCCTCGTCGGGGTGGTGAGGGAAGGCTACGCCTTCAAGGAGTGGGTCGCCGGGCGCGGTGAAGAGCTGAAGGAGGAGGTCGAAGACGTCGTGGCCGAGGGGGTCCACCAGTACGAGGCCGATCTCGCGGCCTCGGCCGAGAAGGTGGAGCGGGAGCGGGAGATCCTGGAGGGCATCGAGCGAATCGCGCAGGAGCGCCTCTCGAAGATCCGGCCCGAAAAGACGGAGGGATGAGGGAATGGGGCACGAGATGAAAAAGGGCCTGTGGTTGGGCTACCTCTACTCCGCGGCCACGGCCGCCCTCGGAGCGGGCGCGGCCCTCGGCGGAGGCTATCTGCTCTCGCGGGTGCGCCACAAGCAGGAGACGGAAGAGAGCCTCCACCGTTTGGAGTCGCTGGTCGAGGCGCTCCAACGCACGGAGAAGAAGGAGAGCCCTTCGGGCCATTGACGAGTTCTCAGTCATCGGTGGTCGGTTATCGGTCCGAGGCATGAACAGGCTAGGTTGATGGGCGCGCGCATCGTTCACGAGCTGCCGGGCAGGCTCCGGCTCGAGCTTCCGGTTCCCCGAATGCTCCGAATCGATCCGGAGAGCGTGGAGGCCCACTTCCACGACGTCGCCGGGGTGGAGCGGGTCTCCTTTCGGCCGAGGCGGGGCACGCTCCTGGTCCGTTACGACGGCCGCCCGGTGACCCGGTCGGCCGTGCTCGAGCGCGCGGAACGGATTCCCCGGTTCGGCTTTCGACGGGCGAGACCCCGGACTGAGCTCGAGCGGGAGCGGGGCTCCTTGGTCCGGTCCGGCATCCTGCTCCTCCTGAGGCCCGTCATTCCGCCTCCTATCGGCGCGGTGCTGGCTGTGCGGGGTGCCTTTCCGGTGCTGCGCAGGGGCGCCGCTTCCTTGCTCAAGCGCAGGCTGGACGTGGCCGCGCTGGACGGCGCGGCGGTGGGGGCGGCTCTCTCCACCGGCGACCTCGCCACTGCCTCGATGATCTCGTTCCTCCTCAGGCTCGGCGAGTACTTGGAGGAGTGGACGAAACACGGCTCCCGAAGGCTCCTCGCGAGGATGTTCCACGTGGAGGAGGAGTGGGCCTGGGTGCTCCGGGGCGACGAAGAGCTGCGGCTCCCTCTGGACCAGGTCCGGGAGGGAGACGTGGTCGTGGTCCGGAGCGGAAGCCTGATCCCCGTGGAAGGAGCGGTCGCCGAGGGCGAGGCGCTGGTGAACCAGGCGAGCCTCACCGGCGAGAGCCTCGCCGTGCGGAAGGCTCCGGAGGATCCCGTCTACGCCGGCACGGCCGTCGAAGAAGGTACCCTGAAGATCCGGGCCGCGGGCGTGGGGGGCGAGACCCGCGCCGCCCGGGTGATCCGGCTGATCGAGGAGGCCGAGGGACTCAAGGCCGAGCACCAGAGCCACGGCGAGCGGCTGGCGGACCGGATCGTGCCGTTCTCGTTCCTGCTGAGCGGGCTCACGCTGGCCCTGACGGGGAATGCGTCCCGGGCCGCGGCGGTCCTGCTCGTCGACTACTCGTGCGCGATCAAGCTCTCCACTCCGATCGCGATCCTTTCGTCCCTGGCCAAGGCCGCCGAGCACGGGGTCCTGATCAAGGGGGGGAAGTACCTGGAGAAGCTCGCCGAGGCCGACGCCTTCGTCTTCGACAAGACGGGCACCCTGACCGAGGCCGTCCCGAATGTCGTCAGGGTCGTGGCTCTGAACGGCCATACCGACGAGGACGTTCTGCGGCAGGCGGCGTGCCTGCAGGAGCACTTCCCCCATCCCCTGGCCACGGCGGTGACGGAGAAGGCGCTGGTCGAAGGGCTTCCCCACGAGGAGGACCACGCCGCCCTCGAGTACATCACGGCCCACGGCATCGCCTCCGACGTGGGAGGCGAAAGGGTCCTCGTGGGCAGCCGGCACTTCGTCTGTGAAGACGAGGGCATCGACAGCTCCGAGGCAGACGGGCACGTCCGCGCGCTGGCGGCGAGCGGGTACTCCGTCGTGTACGTCGCCCGGGGCGACAAGCTGATGGGGCTGATCGCCCTCCACGACAGGCTGAGGAAGGATGCCGGCCCGCTCGTCCGCGAGCTCAGGCGCAGGGGCATTCGCCGAATCCTGATGCTCACCGGGGACGAAGAGCCGACGGCCAATCGGATCTCCGAGCTCGTCGGAATCCCGGAGTTTCGGGCGCGTGTGCTCCCGGACGAGAAGGTGGAGGTCGTAAAGGCCCTGCAGCGGGAGGGCTACACGGTGGCCCTCATCGGAGACGGGATCAACGACACGGCGGCCCTGGCGCATGCCGACGTGGGCATCTCGCTGGCCCACGGGGCCGAAGTGGCCAGGGAGGCCTGCGACGTGCTCCTCAAGGCGGGAGACCTGGCCTCACTCCTGGAGGCCCGGCAGGTCGCCAGGGACGGGATGACGCTGATCGAGAAGAACTTCCGGACCATCATCGCCGTCAACTCCGCGGCGATGCTGATGGCCATGACGGGGCTCGCCTCGCCGACCCTGTCCGCGCTGGTCCACAACGCGGGTACCATCGCCATCGGGTTGAGGGCTCTCACGCCGCTGCGCCACACCTCCGGCGAGGGAAGACCCAAACGGCGCCTCCGAGCGGCCCCGCGCGCGAGGCTGCTTCCCTGACCGCGTCATCTGCCCGTGTCCGGCAGCCCCGGCCTTTCAGGCCCTTCCCGGCTGGTTCCGTCTCGCCAGCCGTAGCCCAGTATTCAGTGACGAAGAGGGCCTCCTGCCGGCATCATGCGGGGATAGGACCGCCTCAAACCGTAGACACGAGAGTTGAAGACATTCTCTCCCCGAGGGCTTTCGACCGCGCGGGACGAATGGTTGTGAACGAGCTCCTCCAGCATGGTGGCCTTACCGGAGCGCTCTCAGGACGGCGGCAGGCGCGACCACCTCGATGCCGTCGCCAGCCTCGACCGGTCAGAGACATGATGTGATGACGTGCACGTGCTCGGGGTCTTCCTTCGGGTGCCGGATGAGCCACGCGCCCGGAGGAACTTGCGCGCTCAAGCGGTCGGACCCGGAGAGTATCAGGGCGACTCCTCTTCCGGGCGTTCTCCCCTCCTGCGGGCTTTGCCCCGAAAGGAGCTCTCGTAGTCAGCGAGCGCGGCGCGGATGACCGCATAGGCATCCTCGCGCCCGTAGATCGTCTCGACGTCGACGCGGGAGGGTTGCCCCGGAATCAGCTTGTACGTCGTGAAGTAGTGGCGCAGCCGCTCCACGAGCACGGGCGGCAGGTCGGAGAGCTCCTTCGCCTGGCCCCAGACGTTGTCGTTCTCGAGAACGGCCACGATCTTGTCGTCGGCCTCTCCGTGGTCGATCATCCGCAGCCCCCCGACGACCTTCGCGTTCACCAGGATCTCGGCCCGGGCGATGGGCCGTTCGGACAGGATGCAGATGTCGAGCGGGTCGCCATCGCCGTTGGTTGCGGGCGAGGCTAGCGCGCCTACTCGGTCGCCGCAGTAGGTCTGCGGAATGAAGCCGTAGAGGGCCGGCGGCTGGGACGAGCTTCTTTGGGGTCGGTCCACGCGGAGGTACCCGCTCCCTTTGTCCACCTCGTACTTCACGAGGTCGAAGGGTGTCATCTCGACGTAGGCCTGCACCCACTCGGGCGGCTTTGGGCCGGGGGAGAGGCCGTGCCAGGGGTGGGGTCTCCACCGGGAAAACGACTTCGGATTCCTCATGGTCTGCTCCTCGGGCTCGGCCGTAGCTGTGAAGGCCCGAAAGGACGTAGTTGACGCCCCAGCATGTGAAGATCACGGCGCTGAAGCCCACCGTGGAGAGAGCGGCTGGGACTCAAGCCACCGCACGCCGAAGGCGGCGGTATTGACGAGGAACCCGACGATCAGGACGCCTGTCGCGGAGAGGCCGAGCGGCCGGTTTCTCCGCGCCGCGGGATGGAGCGCGTACAGAAACGTCCACCGATCAGCCAGCGGTGTTCATGGCAAGTTGAACTAGGCTTTTTCCGAGACTGCGCTCGGAAAAAGTGGTTCTCCTTCGGAGAACAGCCGAAAATGGACGGTCTCGCCAGCACAATCTGTGGTGCGCCTCGGAAGCAGGGCGAGATCGGCCTGGCTGGCGAACTCGGAGCGGGT
>JACRCS010000470.1 GCA_016218905.1 Deltaproteobacteria bacterium | reverse complement strand
GACCCGCGCGCCGTGGCTGGCCCGCCGCCTGGACGGGATCTCCGGGATGGAGCTCACCGGAGGCGCCCTCCTCCTCCGCGCGCCCGGCCGGTCGTGGGCGTACGGCGAGCTCGAAGGCCACCGCCGGCCGCTCGAGGAGGCCGCGCGGGGCTTCTTCGGGCCGGGGACCCGACTCCTCGTCGAGCCCTCGCCGGCGGAAGAGGTGCTGCCGTTCCCCGTGCTCTCGACGAAGACCTGGAATCACGTCGCCTTCTGGGCCTGGAGCGGCGGGGTCTCGGTCGTCCTCGCCCTGCCGAAGCCGGCCTACCTGGAGGCGCTCCGGGCGAGCGACCCAACGAACGCCGCGCGGTCGCACGCGGAAGCCCGGGTCCTCCGCCACGAGGCACCCGCGGGCCGCTCCGGCGCCGACGCGGCCGCGTGGGTCCTGCCGGACGTGCTCGACGGCCTCTGCGCGCTCGCGAGGGAGAAGGCGAGCTACGCCCAGCTCGTCACCGGCTTCCCCGGCGACACGGAAGCCGACCTTCTGGAAAGCCGCCTCTACGCCGTCAAGGAGTGGGGCACCCCGACGACGCCTGGGCCCGTACTTCAGAAGTACGTGGGTAGGGCTCACTACGCTTCGGCGGGCTTGGCGGGGCTGCGGGCGGTGGTGGCGGCGGTGGGCAGCCGGTAGGCGGACGACCACGTGATCGCTCCCGGGCATCCCTGCCTGATCTCTCACGGGCCTCGTGCCCTCCGCGATCCGAACTCCTCCTACGGACTTGCACGGATTTGCACGGACCCCCGCCCTGGCGTGCTACGCGGTACGCGGTACGTGGTACGGCTTCAGTGCGGTTCGTACGCGCCTTCCTTGGTCAGGAGGCCCAGGTCGGCGAGGCACGCCTCGGCGGTGTGGAGGTCCTGCAGGGAGAGGGCGTAGGCTCCTCGAAGGGTCTCCTCGTCGAGGACGGGGAAGCAGGTGCTCGCGAGGCGGGTGCCGACGAGCTCCAGGGCCCGCGCTCCCTCGGCCGTCGCGAGGCGAACCGGGGGCGTGAGGGAGAGCTCCCGGATGGTTTCCGGGTCCAGCCCGTCCGCTCCGTTGAGACCGACGGCGTCGAGGTAGGCTTCGGTGGCGTTCAGCACCGCCGTCCAGCGGGCCGGCGGGCGCAGGCCGCGGAGGAGCTCCAGGAAGCGCAGCTGTACGCGCAGGCTCTCCCGCCTCGCCTCCTCCCCGAACGGATCGAGGGGATCAGCCGGGTTCCAGTAGATGCGCAGGACCAGGGCGCGGAAGCGGGGCAGCCAAAACCCCTGGAGGTAGGACCGGTAGGGCTCCGAGCCGAGCGCCTCCACGACGCGGACCGGATGGGCTTCCACCGCGGCCATGAGATACTCCAGCGTCTCGGGGTGCCAGAAGAGCCGCCGTTCGCCGGAGGCGCCACCCCGCGCGCCCCACTCGGGCGGAAAGACGCAGTCGGCCTCGTATGCCTCCAGCACCGCCGCCGGCACCCGCAGGAGGTCGCGCCCGCCCTGGGCCACCCGGAAACCGGCCCCGGCCGGGTCGATGACCACGGTAGGAAACCTTCCCATCCTTCCTCCCGCCCGGCGGCGGCGTCCCTCAGCCGTGGTGGTTGTGGTGCTCGTGATCCGCCGCGAGCGACTGCTCGGCCCTCCGAAGCGCCTCGTTCGCCGCCTCGACGGAGCGGATCGCCTCCCGGAGGGCGGCGGCCGCGGCCCCGGCGCCCCCCTGTTCGGCGCGCTCGGACCACTCCCGGAAGGTCGCGACGTGCGACTCGTTGTGCTCGATCCAGTGGGGGAGGAGATGGTGCAGCTTGTCCAGGACGTCCATCGGAAACCTCGTCGGGTTGATCTCGTTGGTCCGGTGGTCTCGTTGGTCCGGTTGGTCTCGTTGGTCCGGTTGGTCTCCCGGAACGACGAGGCCGAACCGCGATTCTTTCGGGGGGCTCCAGGGGTGTCAAGAATGAAGTTGAATTCGGGCCGGCTTCCAAATAGCGTACGCCGTCCCAACCCGAACCCGGAGAAACGGTGGTGAGCGGCGGCTTTCATCCGGCTCGATGTCGCTTTCTGGCGAGCGCCCCGCGGCTGGAGAGCGCGCCCAAGACCGGCCTGCCCGAGGTCGCCGTCGCAGGACGGTCGAACGTCGGCAAGTCCTCGCTCATCAACTTCCTCCTCGGCCGCCGGCAGCTCGCCCGCAGCTCCTCGACGCCCGGCCGCACCCAGCTCCTCAACTTCTTCGAGGTCGACGGCAGGCTCGTGCTCGTCGACCTGCCGGGCTACGGCTACGCCCAGGCCCCCAAGGGGGAGGTGCAGCGCTGGACCTCCGCGGTGCGCGGCTACATCGGGAAGGGGCCTCTCCTGCGGGGAGTGGTGCTCCTCCTGGACGTCCGCCGGGAGCCGAGCCGCGACGACGTCTCCTTCGTAAAGCTCGTCCTCTCCACCGGGTTGCCGCTCCTGCCGGTCGTCACCAAGTCGGACAAGGTGAGCCGAGGAAACCGGCCCGAGAGGCTCCGCGCGATCCGCAAGGCGCTCGCCGCGGCCGGGTGCGGGACCGAGCCGATCCTCACCTCCGCCACCCTGGCGCAAGGGAAACAGGAAGTCTGGAAAGGCATTCTCGCCATGCTCGAGGAGAAGACGCCCGCCGCGGCCCCGCTGGTGGTGGCCATCGACGGCCCTTCGGGGGCCGGGAAGAGCACGACCGCTCGAGCGCTCGCCGAGCGGCTCGGCTGGAACTACATCGATACCGGGGCCATGTACCGCTCCATCGGCCTCAAGGCGGACCGCCTCGGCATCTCGCTCCAGGACGACGAGGGGCTGGAGCGGATGCTGCGCACCACCAAGGTCGAACTCCGGCGGAACGCGGAGGGCACCCTGCGGATCCTCCTCGACGGCGAGGACGTGTCCGAAGCCATCCGGGAACACCGGGTGAGCAGCCTCGCGTCGCTCGTCTCCGCGCGGCGCCCCGTGCGGGAAGCAATGGCGGGCTTTCAGCGCTCGCTCGGTTGCGCCGCGCCCTCCGTCCTCGAGGGCCGCGACATCGGGACCGTGGTCTTCCCGGACGCCCTCCTCAAGCTCTACCTCCTCGCCTCGCCGGAGGAGCGGGCACGGCGCCGGGCGGCCGAGCTGAGTACCCGGGGCCAGCCCGTCAGCGCCGAGGACGTCCTCCGGGACATCCGCCGCCGGGACGAGGACGACAGCTCGCGCGAACACGCGCCGCTCCGCGCCGCCGCGGACGCCGTGGAGGTGGACACGACGAGCCTCACCGCCACCGAAGTGATCGAACGCCTGGAGGCCCTCGTCCGCGCGCGGCTGCCGGGGTCCGACGTCTGACCCGTCAGACGCGTCAGACGCGTCAGACTCGTCAGACCCGTCAGACGTCGGACATCGCTCGGGCTTTCGTTTGGCTCTTGCCAAAACTTTTGCTAGCCTCTTCGTCTTCTCGGACAAAAGGGGGCACTCGGTGCCTCTTTTTGAATATAAGCGAAGGAGGATGTACCCCACGATGCAGATCGAAAACACGAACATGTCCGAAGAGGCTCTGGACTTCGGACGGCTCCTCGACGAGCACCAGTACGGCCCCGAAGAAGGTCAGGTCGCCAAGGGCAAGGTCATCAAGATCAACAGCGATCTGGCGGTGATCGACATCGGCTACAAGTCCGAAGGCGTCGTGCCGCTCGAAGAGTTCCGCGATCCCGACGGTAAGATCACCGTCCAGGTCGGCGATGAAGTCGACGTTCTCGTCGAGCAGCTCGAGAATGAAGACGGCATGATCGTTCTTTCCAAGGACAAAGCCGACAAGATCCGGATCTGGGACGCCATCAGCAAGGCCGCGGAGAACGACGAAGTCGTCGAAGGCCGGATCGTCGCCCGGATCAAGGGCGGCCTCTCGGTCGACATCGGCGTGCGGGCGTTCCTGCCGGGCTCGCAGGTCGCGCTCCGGCCCGTCCGTCAGCTCGAAAAGCTCATCGGCGAGAAGTTCCAGTTCAAGATCATCAAGTTCAATCGCCGGCGCGGCAACATCGTCCTCTCCCGCCGCGTGCTCCTCGAGAAGGAGCGCGAGGTCCAGCGCAAGGACACGCTCCAGAAGCTCCAGGAAGGCGCGGTGCTGGCGGGCGTCGTCAAGAACATCACCGACTACGGCGCGTTCATCGACCTCGGCGGAATCGACGGCCTGCTCCACGTGACCGACATGAGCTGGGGCCGGATCAACCACCCGTCGGAGGTCTTCGAGATCGGCGACGAGGTAACGGTCAAGGTCCTCTCGTTCGATCCGGAGCGGGAGCGCGTCAGCCTCGGCATGAAGCAGCTCCAGCCCGATCCGTGGACCACGGCCGAGGACAAGTACCCCATCGGCTCCAAGGTGAAGGGGAAGGTCGTCTCCATCACCGACTACGGTGCCTTCGTCGAGCTCGAGAAGGGCATCGAAGGGCTCGTCCACATCTCGGAGATGAGCTGGACCAAGCGCGTCAGCCACCCGAGCGAGAAGGTGGCGATCGGGGACGAGGTGGAGGTGATGGTCCTCAACCTCGACACCAACCGCAAGCGCATCTCTCTCGGCATGAAGCAGTGCCAGCCGAACCCCTGGGACGCCCTGGAAGAGCGGTACCCGGTCGGTACGGTGGTGCGCGGAAACATCCGCAACATCACGGACTTCGGCATCTTCCTCGGCGTGGAGGAGGGCATCGACGGCCTCATCCACGTGAGCGACATCTCCTGGACGAAGCGCGTCAACCACCCCGCCACGCTCTACCACGTGGGCGACGAAGTCGAAGCCATCGTGCTCAACATCGACAAGGAGAACGAGCGCTTCAGCCTCGGGATCAAGCAGCTCCAGCCCGATCCGTGGGCGTCGGTGACGAGCCGCTACCGGGCCGGGTCCATCGTGACCGGGAAGGTGACCAACATCGCCGACTTCGGGATCTTCGTCGAGCTCGAGCCGGGCATCGAGGGCCTGGTGCATGTGAGCGAGGTCTCGAGCGAGAAGATCGACGACCTCTCCAAGGTCATCCAGGCGGGTCAGGAGATCCAGGCCGAGGTGCTCAACATCGACCAGGAAGAGCGCAAGATCTCGCTCTCGATGAAGGCGATCGAGAATGCCGAGGTCCTGGAGGAGAAGAAGGCGCTCGACGCCATGCAGTCCGAAATGGCCGCCAAGGCCGCTACGACTCTGGGAGAGAAGCTCCTGGCCGCCCGTGACAGGAAGGCTCGCGAGCAGGAGAAGTAGCGCAGCAATAGGCCTACCGGAAAGCCGGGGTTCGTGCCCCGGCTTTTTCTTGTTTGGGGCTCGGCTATTCTACGAAACCGAGCTTTCCTCGCCTGTTGATTTGAGATATCGTTTGATCATGACGCCTGTACGGACTTCTTTTGGGGGAGTCGGTACCATGGAGAGACGGAAGATCCTGGCGGTAGACGACGAACCGAACATCCTGCTCTCCCTGGAGTTCATCCTCGAGGAGGAGGGCTACGATGTGCACGTCGCCAGGGACGGCGACGAGGCCCTCCAAGTGGCTGAGCAGATCCATCCCGATCTCATCCTCCTCGACGTGGCGATGCCGAGGAAGGACGGCTACGAGGTGTGCAAGTGCATCCGCGAACGGGAGGACCTGGCGGGCGCCCGGATCATCATGCTCACCGCCAAGGGACAGCCGCTGGAGAAGAAGAAGGGCGTGGAGGTAGGGGCTGACCTCTACGTCACGAAACCCTTCAGCTCGGAAGAGCTCCTTCAGAAGATCCGCTCGCTCCTTTCGGCATGACGGATCCTCCGACCGCAACCGAGAAGCCGAGACCCCGCAGCCTTCGCAGGCGCGTCCTCGCGACCTTCCTGGGCCTTGCCCTCGCTCCCTTGGCGGCTGCGGTCGCCGGGTTCGCGCTCCTCGCCCGGCTTCAGGGCGGCCCGCGCGCCCTCTCCTACCCCGCTGCGGCCGACTCCGCGCTGCTCCTCGCCTGCGTCGCCGTGGCGGCGACGCTCCTCGCCTGCAGCCTCGCCAACCGATACCTCGCCCCTATCCTTCGCCTCCGCAAGGGTGCGGAGATCATCTTGCGCATCAACCCCGGCCATCGGCTGGACGTCTCCACTGGGGACGAGCTCGAAGAGCTCGCCACCGACTTCAACCGGATGGCCGCGAGCCTCGAGACCGCGTACGCGGACCTGGGGCGCCAGGTGGAGCAGACGACAGCCGATCTACAGGAGGAGCGGAACCGGCTGGCCGCCGTGCTGCGGACGATGACCGAGGGAGTCGTCGTCACCAATGCGGCGGGCGAAGTCCTCCTGATGAATCCGCGGGCGCGCCTGGTCCTGGGTTCGGGGCCGGCCTCCGGCATCGGCGCGCCCCTGGCCCGGCTCCTGCCGTCCGCCCGTACGGAGTTTCACCTGAAGCGAGTCCGCGCGAGGCGGGACGCCGAAGAGGAGGTGGTCTTCCCGCTCCCCGCGGGCAGGGTCCTGAGCGGGGCCCTTTCCGCTATCGGCGGGCGGGGCGGGGCAGAAGCCGGCTTCCTCCTCGTCTTCCGCGACGTCAGCGCGCGCGCCGAGGAGGGCGAGAAGGCGAAGACCGCGTTGCGGGAGCTGCCCGAGCTGATCAAGGGCCCGGCCGCCAACCTCCACTCCCTGGCCGAGGCCCTCGAGCGGCGGTCCGACATGCCCGCCGAGAAGCAGAAGGCCTTCCTCGGAGCCCTGAGGGAAGAGGCAAAACGCCTCGTGGAGCGCCTCAAGACGGCGGAGGACGCGGCCGCGACGGCCGGCTCCCACCGCTGGCCGTCCCACCCGGCGGACCCGCGGGAGCTCCTGGAGGAGGCCGCGGCCTCGGCCCAGGGCGCGTTCGTCCGAGTCGAAGCGCCCCAGGAGCCCCTTCCGCCCGTGCTCCTAGAGCCGTTCTCCTGGGTGTCGGCGCTCTCGGCCGTGCTGCGCTGGGTCGGTGAGCGCTCGTCGGGCTGGGAGCCGGTGGAGGTGCGGCTGAGCGTCGAGGAGGAGTCGGTGGTGACCACCTTCCGGACGAACGCCGCAGGCGTGCCGTCGGATGAGCTCGATCGGCTCCCGGTCCCGGCTGCCGGGGAGGAGAGCCTCACCATCGGCGAGATCGTGCGGCGCAATCGGGGAGAGCTCTGGAGCCGCAAGTCGGACGGCGTGGTCGAGGTGAGGCTCGCGGCGCTCGTCGCTTCGGCCAGGCCTTCCCGGCCGGCCGAAGGTGGCCGCGTCGACGAGCAGCCGGAGTTCTACGACTTCGACCTCTTCATCCCCAAGCCCTCCGCCGAGGCGGGCGAACGCCTCGCGAGGCGGCTCTCGGACCTCGACTACGTCGCCTTCGACGCGGAGACCACGGGACTCGCCCCCTCCTCGGGAGACGAGATCGTCAGCCTGAGCGCGGTGCGGATCCGGGGCGGAAAGCTCCAGGGCGGCGGCGGCTTTCACGCCCTCGTCAACCCCGGCCGGCCGATTCCGCCGGCCTCCACCGCCTTTCACGGCATCGCGGACGAGGCCGTCCGGGGCGCGCCGCCTCTGGCCGAGGTGCTCCCGCAGTTTCGCCAGTACGTAGGCGACGCCGTGCTCGTGGCGCACAACGCGGCGTTCGACAAGAAGTTCCTGGACCTCGCCGCCAAGAAGCTGCGGATGCCCGCCCTCGAGAACCCGATCCTGGACACCCTCTTCCTCTCCTATGGCCTCCACAGCGATTTCAAGGGCCACAACCTGGAGGCCATCGCCGAGCGCCTGGGCGTCTCGGTCGTCGGGCGGCACACGTCTCAGGGTGACGCACGCGCCACGGCGGAGATCTTCCTGCGCCTCGTCCAGCTCCTGGAGTCGCGCGGGATCCGCACACTGGCAGAGGCCCAGGGCTTCTGTGACCGGATGCTCCTCCTGCGCTGGCAGGTCTCGCGCTTCTGATGGCTCGCACTGTCGTCGAACCGGGCAGTGGCTTCACCCATCGCCCTCACCTCCCGGCGACCGGTGGGCGGGCCCAGCGAAGCACGGCAGGCCAACTACAGCATCCGACGTCGTATCCTGCCGTGCGAAGTCGGGTCCGCCCCCCGCTCGACCCCTTCTAACCCCATGGACCCCACCTCACGCCGGCTGGCCGCCCTCGTCGTCCTGGGGCTCGGCGCCTTCTTCTCGCCCCTGCTCGGCATCTTCAACCGCCCCGGCCGGGTGCTGGGGCTGCCGCTCCTCCCCGCCTACCTCTTCGCGGTGTGGACCATCCTGGTTGTGGCCGCGTGGTGGCTCACCCGGAGGGGACCGCGTTGAGCCGGACGTTCTGGGCCGCTTTCCTGAGCCTCGGCTACGTCTTCAACCTCTTCGCTCTCGCGTACTGGACGGACTGGGCCCGGCGCAAGGGCCGAAGCCCCGTCGACAACGCGTGGGTCTACAGCCTCTCGCTCGCGGTCTACTGCACCTCCTGGACCTTCTATGGAAGCGTGGGCCGAGCCGCCTCCCAGGGCGCCGGTTTTCTCCCCATCTACCTCGGCCCCACGCTCGTCTTCCTCCTCGCTCCCGTCGTCCTGCGCCGGCTCGTAAGCTTCTGCCGCTCCGAGGGCGTGACCTGCCTGCCGGACCTGCTCGAGGCCCTCTACGGTAAGGGGCAGGCGCTCGGGACCCTCAGCACGGCGATCCTGCTCGCGGGTGTCACCCCCTACGTCGCGCTCCAGTTGAAGGCAGTCGGCTACACCTTCGATCTCCTCACCGGCAGGGCACCGGCCTCGGGCACCCTCAACGACGCCGCCTTCTGGGCGGCCCTGGTCCTCGCGCTCTTCGGCGCGCTCTTCGGGGCGCGGACGCTCGTCGCCTCCGAACGGCACGAGGGCATGGTGGCCGCCGTCGCCTTCGAGAGCGCCGTAAAGCTCGTCACGTTCCTCCTTCTCGGCGCGTACATCACGTGGGCCATCGGGGGTGGGCTCGCCTCGGTCTTCGGCCGCGCGCTCGAAAGGGCGGACCTCTCACGGCTCTTTACCCTCGGGGGCTCGTCGGGCACCCCCGTCTCGGAGTGGATGAGCCTGAGCCTCCTCTCCGCCTTCGCAGTGGTCCTCCTCCCCCGGCAGTTCCACATGCTGGTCGTCGAGAACGTGAGGGAAGAGCACCTGACGCCGTCGGCGTGGGTCTTCCCGGGTTACCTCCTCCTCATCAACCTCCTGGTCTTTCCGGTCGCGCTGGTCGGCCTCCTGGAGAAAGTCGGCGGCTCGCCGGACTTCTTCCTAATCTCGCTTCCCCTCTCGCGGGGCCACACGATCCTGGCTTTCCTCGCTTACCTGGGCGGATTCTCGGCCGCCACGAGCATGGTGATCGTCGCCTCGGTCGCGCTCTCGACCATGATCCTCCACCACTTCGTCTCGCCGCTGGTCCTGCGCAGGTGGGCGGGCCGCGACCTCTCGGTCCACCTGCTCCACTCGAAGCGCGTCTCCATCCTGGCGGTCGTGCTTCTCGGGTACGCCTTCAAGCGCTGGATCGGCGACTCCCACACCCTCGTCAACATCGGGCTGCTCTCCTTCGCCGCGGTCACGCAGTTCGCGCCGTCGGTCTTCCTCGGGCTCTATTGGAAGGGCGCAAGCCGCGCCGCTGCCCTCGCGGGCCTCCTCGGAGGGGCGGCCGTGTGGGCCTACACGCTGCTCCTGCCGAGCTTCGCCGAGTCGGGCTGGGTCTCGATGAGCCTGCTCCGTCAGGGACCCTGGGGGCTCGAACTCCTCAAGCCCCAGGAGCTCTTCGGGCTCAAGGGCCTCGACCCGTGGACGCACGCCCTCGTGTGGAGCGCGGTCTTCAACCTGGGACTATATCTGTCCGTGAGCCTCCTCCGTTCCGGGCGCTCGGGTGGCGACCTGCCGGTGGCTGCGTCGGGAGCCTGGATCTCGCGGGACGATCTGGAGGATCTCCTGACCCGCTTCGTGGGCGCCTCCAAGGCGCGCGAGGTGCTCGGGGAGCTGCCCGAGCGGGCCTTGCCCCAGGCGCTGCTGGAGACGGCCGAGCGGTGCCTCGCGAGCGCCGTCGGGACCGCGTCGACGCGAATGATCCTGCGGAGCTACCTGGCGTGGCCGAGAGACCAGGCGGTGGAGATCCTCGACGTCTTCGGCGGGGTCACCCGGACCCTCGCCGAGAGCCGAGAAGCGCTGGAGCGGCGCCTGCGCGAGCTCTCGGTCCTGCACGAGGCGAGCCGGACCCTTTCGCGAAGCCTCGACATCGACACCGTCCTGCGGGAGGTGCTCGGACTCATCCAGCGGGAGTTCGGCTTCGATCACCTCGCGGTACGGCTCCTCGACTCCACCGGGGCCCTGCGCATCCGTAGCCACGTGGGTCTGCACGAGGATTACGTGGAGGCTTCGAGCGTCCCGCCCTCGCGCGCTACGCACTTCGGGACGTGTTTCCTGAACGGCGTCCCCGTCATCGTGGAGGACGCCCGGTCTTCCGAAGGCAACCCGTTCTTCCGGATGCTGAGCCTCCGGGTCCCGGTCACGGCCTTCCTGCACGTGCCGATGTTCCACGAGGGACGGCCCATCGGCGTCCTCGCGGCGTACACGACCCGCGGTCCCATGCACTTCACGGACGAGTTCGTCGGCCTCTTCGCCGGCCTGGCGAATCAGCTCGCCCTGGCGGTCGTCAACGCGCAGCTCTACGCGGAGGTCCAGGCTTACAGCCACGCGATGGAGGAGAAGGTGCGCAGGAGGACGGCGGAGCTCGAACAGGCGAACGAGCGCCTGCTCGAGCTCGACCGCCTGAAGAGCGACTTCCTGTCGACGGTGAGCCACGAGCTCCGGACGCCGCTCACGTCGATCCGCTCCTTCTCGGAGATCCTGCTCCGCTACGAGGTGGCGGACGAGGAGCGGAAGAGGCGGTTCGTCCGGATCATCCACGACGAGGCCGAGCGCCTGTCGCGCATGATCAACGACCTCCTGGACCTCTCGAAGATCGAGGCCGGGAAGCTCGAGCTGACGATCGAACCCCAGGACCTGGCGGGGGCGGTGGCCCAGGCCCTCGACGTCACGAAGCCTCTCTTCGTCGAGAAGGGCGTCGACGCCGCGGCGCTCGTCGAGCCGTCGCTGCCGCCGGTGCTCGCCGACCGCGACCGGCTGCGGCAGATCCTCGCCAAACTCCTCTCGAACGCCTCCAAGTTCTCGCCCGAGGGCGGACGGATCCGGATCGGCTGCCGCCGGCGCGGCGCGTACGCCCTCGTGAGCGTCTCCGACGAGGGCCCCGGCATCCCGCCGGGGCGCCTCCACGAAATCTTCGATCGGTACACGCAGGTGCGCGATCCCCAGAAGGACCACCCGCTGGGGACGGGACTCGGGCTCTCCATCTCGCGGGACCTGGTGGAGAAGCTCGGCGGCAGGATCTGGGTGGAGAGCAAGCTCGGCGCGGGCGCGACGTTCTCGTTCACCCTGCCCCTGGCGGACGACCCGGCCCTGGGCGGCGGCGAGGCGGCGGACGGGGCCGCCCGCGAGGAGGCCGAGGCGGCAGGATGAGCGCGCCTTTCCCTTGCACGGAACGGCGGATGCTCTTTAGCCTGTGACCATGAAACTGAACCGGCGCCTCGGAGTGGGCCTGGTCGTCTCGGTCCTCCTCGCGGCCACCGCTTCGATCCTCGTCTGGGTGCTTCACACGAATCGGGCGCTCCGTTCCGAGGCGAAAGCCCGGTTCTACGAGCAGTACAACCGGCAGCAGTTCCTCATGGCGGAGCAGGCTTCCCGTACCATCGAAGGGCTCTTCGCGACGTTCCGTCGAAATCTCACGCTCGTGGCGAGCTTCTTCCGGGACGGCGAGGTGACGCGCGAAGCGGCCGAACGGGCGGCCCTGAGCCTCCGCGCCGTCTACGGCGTGCTCTCGGACACGCCCGTCATCGACCTCGTCCTCTTCGACCGGGAGGGGACCTGCGTCGGCATCGTGCCCGACGATCCGACGACGCTCGGCAGCAACTACGGGTGGCGCGAGTACTACCGCTGGGCGAAGGCGCAGGGGCAGCCCGGAAAGATGTACCTCTCGCCCTTCCTGCGCCTCGAGGGTGGCCAGCAGCGCGGCGCGATGGCGCTCATCGTGGCCGAGGGCATCTATGACCGCGGGGGCCGGTTCGGCGGCGTCGTGATGATGACGGTCAACTTCGACGAGCTCGCCCGCAAGCACATCCTCTCGCTCCGGATGGGGCAGCGGGGCTACGCGTGGCTGCTCGACAGCCGGAACCGCTCGATCCTCGTCGACCCGCGCGGAAAGGTCACCGGCCAGAGCTATCAGCGGGTCTTCCTCCCGCGTTGGCCCAAGCTCTACGGCATGGCGGAGGCCGCAAGGGACGGCCGGTCCGGGATGGACTGGTACGACTTCGAGGATGCGGCCGATCCGTCGAGAAGCGTCCGCAAGCTCGTCGGCTACTCGCCCGTCCGGATCGAGGACTCGCTCTGGACCCTCGGCGTCTGCACGCCGGAGAAGGAGGTGGAGGGTCTCTTCTCCTCCTTCCTCGATCGCCAGCAGGGCTTCTCGCTCACCGTCGCCGCCGCCACGCTGGCCGCCGCCGGCGCGGCCCTCGGGCTCCTCCTCCTTTGGAACCAGTCGCTCACCCGTGAGGTAAGCTCCCGTGCCCGCGACCTGGCGGAGGCAAACGGCAAGCTGGAGCAGGCGTTCGAGGAGCTCCTGGCGGTGAAGAGGGTGGCGGCGGCCGGCCGGATGGCGCTCGGACTCGCCCACGAGATCCGAAACCCCCTCACCTCGATTCGGATGAACATGCAGATCATCCGCAAGAAGCTGCCCGCGGAAGGGGCGTTTCGCGAGCACTTCTCGCTGATGGAAGAGGAGATCCTCCGCCTGAACCGGCTGCTCTCCGACGTCATGGGCTTTGCGCGGCCCCGCCCGCTTCGGCTCGACACGGCGGACCTTTTCAAGATCCTCCGCCGGGTGCTCTCGCTCACCGAGGAGAGGCTGAAGCGGAGCCGGGTGGAGGTCCGGACGATCAGCGATGGCCCGCTCCCGCCGGTCCTGTGCGACGCCGAGCAGCTCCAGCAGGTCTTCCTGAACCTGGTCTTGAACGCGGTGGAGGCCATGGAGGGACAGGAGGGCCGAAAGGAGTTGGAGATCTCTGTGCACCGCAACGGCTCGCTCCTGGCCCTCGACTTCCGCGACTCGGGCCCGGGCATCGCGCCGGAACACCGCGAGAACCTCTTCGACCCGTTCTTCACGACCAAGGCTCGCGGGGGCGGGCTCGGGCTCTCCGTCGCCGAGAGCATCGTCGTGCGGCACGGGGGGAAGCTCGAAGCCGGCGGCGCCCCGGGAGAGGGGGCGTGCGTCACGGTCCACCTTCCCGTGGCGGGCCCGCCCAGCCCGCACCGGAGCGCCGCATGAAGAAGATCCTCGTCGTCGACGACGAGTACGCCATCCGCCGGACCCTCGAGCTCCACCTCACGGAGGAGGGGTACGCCGTCTCCACCGTCGGCGACGGCCTGGAGGGGGCCACCCGGGCCAAGAACGAGGACTTCGATCTCGTGCTCCTCGACCTCCGCCTGCCCACCCTCGACGGCCTGGAGGTCCTCCAGCAGGTCCAGGCCGCGAAGCCCGGGCTGCCCGTCATCGTCATCACCGCCTATGACGACATGCAGACCGCCGTGGAGGCGATCCGGCTCGGGGCCATGGACCACTTGGGGAAGCCCCTCGACATCGACCATCTGGACGAGGTGATCCGGAAGGCCTTCGCGATCACGACGCTCTCCGAGAAGGGGGTCACGCTCTGCGACACCCCCGAGATGGAGTTCGCCCCCCATATGATCGTGGGGCGCAGCCGCGCCATGAAGTCGGTCTACAAGAACGTGGGCGCGGTCGCGGACTCCAAGGCTACCGTCCTCATCCAGGGGGAGAGCGGCACCGGGAAGGAGCTCGTGGCCCGCGCGCTCCACTTCAACGGCCGCTTTCGGTCGAGTCCCTTCCTCCCGGTCGTCTGCTCGGCCCTCGCCCCGACGGTGCTCGAGAGCGAGCTCTTCGGGCACGAGAAGGGCGCCTTCACCGGCGCCTATCAGCGAAAACCCGGGAAGTTCGAGCTCGCCCAGGGCGGCACCCTCTTCTTGGACGAGATCTCGGAGGTGTCGCCCGAGGCCCAGGTCCGCCTCCTCCGCTTCCTCCAGGAGCGGGAGTTCGAACGGGTGGGCGGGCTCGAGACGATCCGCTCCGACGTCCGCGTCAGCGCGGCCACCAACCGGACTCTCGCCTCGCTGGTCGCCGAGGGTCGATTCCGCCAGGACCTCTACTACCGCCTCTGCGTCGTGACCATCCAACTCCCGCCCCTGCGGGAGCGGATGGAGGACGTCCCGCTGCTCGTGCCCTTCTTCCTCGAGCGGATCCGCCGCGAGACGGGAAAGGCCATCGAAGTCGTCCCCCGGAGCGCCATGGAGGCGCTACTCGCCCACGCCTGGCCGGGCAACGTGCGGGAGCTCGAGAACGCACTCCGTCGCGCCATGCTCCTCTCGCCGGGCAAGGTGCTTCTACCCGAAACGCTCCAGCTCAACGCCTCCTCGCAGGAGGATCGCCTTCCCCTCCAGCTCAAGCCCCTCGACCGGATCGAGAAGGAACACATCGAGAACGTCCTCGCCTACACCGGGTACGAGAAAAAGCGTGCCGCCGAGATCCTCGACGTGTCTCGCCCGACGCTCGACAAGCGGATTCGCGCCCACGCGATCCGCCTTCCTCCACGCTGACGCCCCGCCGGACCCCGCTCGTTTACACGCACCCTCCGAAACTTTACACCCACAGGGCCCACGCGCTTCTTCTCACAAACTTCGGTTGAGGGGCACGAGCCGCTCATGCCGCGGGCTCCGGACGCCTCGGGCCCCCGTCCCCTCCACCTACAGTCCATGGTACGACGTTTGCTTTGCCCCCCGCGTGACACCACCACCAAGTGGAGGCATCCATGAACCAGCCTTTCCTTCGAATTCTCTCATCCCTCCTCGCTTTCGTTACGGCGGTTGGCCTGGGCATCCCGGCCGCCGCGGCCCCCGAGCCGATCAAGCTGGGAGCCCCGCTCTCGACGGCGTTCCTCTACGGCTGGGACGCGGAGCGGGGGATCCGGCTGGCAGTCGAGGAGATCAACAAGGGCGGCGGCGTGAAGGTCGGGAAGGAGAAGCGGCCGTTTTCGCTCGAGGTCATCGACACGCGTGACCTCGAGCCGGGCGTGCCCGTCGACGACGCCATCAAGGCCGTCGAGAAGCTGATCCTCCAGAAAAAGGTCGACTTCCTCCTCGGCGGGCCGGTGCGCTCCGAGGCGGCGCTCGCCGTCATGGACTTGCTGAGCCAGCACAAGAAGGTCTCGATCATCTCGACGGGGGTGCTGACGCCCGCGTACACGAAGGCGGTGGCGGACAACTACGAGAAGTACAAGTACTGCTTCCGGGACTCGAGCCAGATCCTGACGCTCGGCAGGGACATGATAACGCTCTTCGACAAGATCAAGGCCGAGCACGGCCTGCAGAAGGTGTTCATCATGGTTCAGGACGTGGCCCACGCCCGGGGCGCCGGGAGCCTCGTCGAGAAGCTCCTGAAGGAGAAGGGGTACACGGTCATCGGGACGGAGATCTACCCGACGGGGAACACGGACTTCGCGCCGGGGCTCCTGAAGGCGAAGCGGGGCGACGCGGACGTGCTCTTCATCTGGATGGACATGCCGGAGACGGCGATCCTGCTGAAGCAGTGGAGCGACTTCAAGCTGAAGATCCTGCCGGTGGGGTTCATGTCGGCCGCGGAGCAGCCGGGCTTCTGGGCGGCCTCCAAGGGCGCGGCGCAGTTCGCCCTGGTCAACGTGGTGAACGGCGGCAACGCGCCGGCGAACATCACGCCGTGGACAGAGAAGTTCGTGAAGGCGTACCAGGCGCGCTGGAAGCTGGAGCCGGAGGGCTACGGGACGAGCTCGAGCTACATGGCGGTGTACCTGCTCAAGGACGCGATCGAGCGGGCGGGGACGCTGGAGGCCGACGCGGTGGTGAAGGCGCTGGAGACGGTGGACCTCATGGGGGTCTACGGGCGGATGCGCTTCGACAAGGCCCACCAGATCATCGCCTCGACAGACCCGAAGGAGGGTGCCGTCGGCTCGGTGTTCCAGTGGCAGAACGGAAAGCGCGTGGTGGTGTGGCCGGAGGCCGGAGCAACCGGGAAGATCTTGGTGCCGGAGTGGTTCAAGTAGAGGTGCGGGCGCGCTTTCGGCGGTAAGGATCGGGCCTCGGCTTGGGAGGTTGGGGGTCGGGTCGGTCCTCGGCATCGGCGGTTGGGGGTCGGGTCGGTCCTCGGCATCGGCGGTTGGGGGTCGGGTCGGTCCTCACCTTGGGAGTTTGGGGTCGGATCGGGCGGGCTCCGGTTCCGGGCCGCGCAATGCAGATCGGATTTAGCGGTGGCTGCGCGTCCCTGCACCGGAGCCCGCCCGACCCGCCTGATGGCTAAGGAGTTTAGGGCCCGACCCGCCTGTGGCTTCGGAGGCAGGGATCCGACCCGCCGGGGGCGTTGGGAGAAGGCGAGTTCGTCCGGCCCTGGGGTGGGGAGAGGGGGAGAAGAGCAAATCGCCTGCGGCGAGGCGCCCTTCGGCGCCACGTCTTAGGTCTGGTCAGGAGAGCGAGCGGCACGGGCGCCTGTGGGGGGCGGAGCCCGTGGAGGGCGGCGGGGCACCGCGATTTCCGTCGCATCATTCATCCCGACGCCCGGAAGGGGCTTCGCCCCCCGCAGGCTTGCTGAAGCCGAGGCCTGCGCTGAGAAGCTGAGGGACCCCCCTCTGCCCCTTCCGGCGTTCCCGGACTGAGGACCGAAACCGAGAACCGACAACCGACAACCGACAACCGAGAACCGAGAACCGAGAACTTCCAACTGATAACTGCCTTTCGGAGAGCCCCTTGGAGATCCTGATCTACGGCGTCGTGCAGAGCGTGTCTCTGCTGCTGATGGCCTTCGGCTTCTCGCTCGTCTACGGCGTGAGCCGGCTGCCGAACTTCGCCCACGGCGCGCTCTACGTGCTCTCGGGCTTCAGCGCCTGGGTGCTCCTGAACCAGCTCCACCTGCCGTTTGCGCTGGCCCTGGTGCTCGCCCCCGTCGTCTCGGCCCTCTTCGGCATGCTCATCTACCAGGCTGTCTTAAAGCGCGTCCGGGGGATGGAGATGAGCGAGGTGATCGCCACCTACGCGATCGGGCTCGCCATCTTGGAGGGGCTGCGGTGGGCCGGGTTTCGCGGCACGAACTACAGCCTGCCGCCCATGGTGGAGGGGGGAAACCTCTTCTTCGACGTGCCCGTCGACTACCAGCGTCTGGTCGTCATCGGCTTCGGCATCCTCGTGATGACGATCCTCTGGCTCTTCACCCGGTTCACCCGGCTCGGGCTCGCCCTTCGCGGGATCGCCCAGGACGAGCAGGCGGCGATGATGCTCGGGATCGACTCGGATCTGACGGCGACGCTCGCCATGGCACTCGGCTCGGCGCTGGCCGGCATCGCCGCGATTTCGCTCTTGCCGCTCGGCAACATCGTCGTCGAGGAGGGCTACAAGGTGCTCGTCTACGCCATCGCCGTCTGCGTCGTCGGCGGGCTCGGGAGCTGGGCCGGCACCGTCTTGGCCGCCTTTCTCCTGGGCTTTTCCCAGTATGTCACCGTCGCCTACGGCAAGTCCCACTACCAGATGGTGGTGATGCTCCTGGCCGTCGTCGTCACGCTCATCTGGAAGCCGTCGGGCTTTTTCGGGCAGCAGAAGAAACTCGAGGAGAGGGTCTGATGGCAGGGAGAAGTCTGATGGCGGGAACGGGTGTCATGGCAGCCCAGGTCCGGCGCAAGGAGCGCATCGACCGCGGCATCAAGGCTAGAAGCGAGACGATCTACGCGCTCTCCTCGTGGGAGGAGATCGCCTACCTCGTGGCGCCCCGGGCGCTACTGATCTTCGGGTTCCTGCTGGCGCCGCTCGCGCTCGCGGGCAGCCCCTACTGGGGCCGCGTGGTGCTCTCGGTGTGCATCTTCGCGCTGCTCGCGATCTCGTTCGACTTCCTCGCGAACGTCGTCGGCCTGGTGAGCCTCGGCGGGGCCTTCTTCTACGGCGTGGGAGGCTACGCGGCGGCGCTCCTCAATGCCAAGCTCGGCCTGCCGCCGCTCGTCTCGATCCCGGTGGCCGCGGTTCTGGGCGCCGTCTTCTGCACGGCGCTCATCTACCCGTGCCTGCCGCTTCGGGGGATCTACTTCGCCATCGTGACCCTGATGTACCCGCTGCTCATGACGCGGCTCATCGAGGCCGCCGACCTCTTCGGCGGCACCGAGGGGTTTCGGGGCATCACGGGCTTTACGTCGAGCTGGGTCGAGCAGTACGTCCTGATCGGAGCGCTGCTGGCGGGGCTGTTCGCCCTTCGCCGCTTCCTCGCCGAGGACGCGGGGCTCGTCATCCGGGCCGTCAAGGACAACGACCAGGCGGTCAAAGCCTCGGGGATCAGCGTCACCTGGACCAAGACCCGGGCCGTCTTCATCGCCTCGCTCTTCGGCTGCTTCGCCGGGGCCTACTACATCCACATGTACCGAAACGTCGGCATCTCGGCCTTTGCCCTGGACCTTTCGATCATGCCGATCGCCGCCACCGTGATCGGCGGCGGGGGCTCGCTCATGGGCGCGGTCGTGGGAAGCCTCATCCTCGTGCCGCTCTCCGAGTTCCTGCGGGACTTCGGGACGCTTCGGATCGTCGTCTACGCCCTCATGCTCACCGGCTTCATCATCTTCAAGAGCGAGGGCCTCATGAACTTCGCCACCCGGAAGTACCAGCAGGTCGAGAGGTGGGTGGAGGTATGAGCGCTCCGCTTCTGGAAGTGGAAGCCGTCACGAAGACCTTCGGGGGCGTCAAAGCCCTCGACTCGGTCTCCTTCGAGATCCGGCCGGGCGACGTCTTCGGCATCATCGGCCCGAACGGCTCGGGCAAGACGACGCTCATCAACTGCATCACCGGGTTCGTCCGCCCCACCGCGGGCAAGGTGCGCTTCCGGGGCGCCGACATCACCGGCAAGGCCCCCCACCGGATCGCCGCGCTGGGCATCTCGCGCACCTTCCAGATCATGCGGCCCTACTACAGCATGCCCGCCTACAAGAACCTCGTCATCCCGCTCTCCTCGCCGCGGGCCCGAAAGCTCGGCGGCTGGCGGGGCGGCGGGCGCCACGGGGACCGCGACACCGTGGCGGTGGATATCCTCGAGGAGCTCGGCTTCGAGCGAGACTCCCGGGTGCCGTTCAAGACCGCGGGGACGCTGCCGACGGGGTACCTGAAGCGCCTCGAGCTCGGCCGGTGCCTGGCGCTTCGGCCCGAGATCGTCATCTGCGACGAGGTCTTCTCGGGGCTCTCGGCGAGTGAGATCGCCAGCCTCGTGCCGCTGCTGGAGAAGCTCCACGAGCAGGGGATCACGTTGATCATGATCGAGCACCGGCTGCGGGAGCTCTTTCGCGTCGCCACGCGCGTCATGGCGCTCTCCTACGGCGAGAAGCTCATCGAGGGCGACGCCGCCACCGTGATCGAGCACCCGAAGGTCAAAGAGGCCTATCTCGGCTCCGAGGAGACGCTCGCATGATCGAAGCCAAGGGGCTCATGGTCTTCTACGAGAACATGCTCGCGCTCAATAACGTCAGCCTTCGCTGCGGGGACCGGCAGGTGGTCGGCGTCTTCGGCGCGAACAGCGCCGGCAAGTCGACGCCGATGTCGACGCTCTCCGGGATCCTGCTCGACGTCCAGGTCAAGGAGAAGATGAAGGGGGGCGAGCGGATCTCGCTCTTCGGCGAGGTCATCTACGACGGGGAGCCGATCCAGGACAAGAAGGCCCACGAGCGGGCCCGCCGGGGGATCGTGCTCTGCCCCGAGCGGCGACGGCTCTTCCCGGAGAGCAGCGTCCAGGAGAACTTGAAGATCGGCGCCTACCTCGCCACCAAGGCCGAGGCGCGCCAGACGCTGGAGTACTGTCTGGAGCAGCTCTTCCCGCCGCTCAAAAAGCACCTGCGAAAACCGGCCGGGTTTCTGAGCGGGGGCGAGCAGCAGATGGTCGCCATCGGGCGGGCCCTCATGGCCCAGCCCAAGTGTTTACTCCTCGACGAGCCGCTGCTCGGCCTCTCGCCGGCGATCCAGCAGGACCTCGTCCGGTCGATCCCGGCGATCCGGACCGAACGGGGGATCAGCGTGATCGTCACCGAGCAGTACGCCCGCCCGGTACTGCCCCACGTCGACTACGCCTACATCGTCGAGAACGGCTCGACGGTGCTCGAAGGCGACAAGGACGAGCTGCTCGGCAATCCCGACGTGAAGGCAGCGTACTTCGGGTGTTGAAAGGCGGCAGTCGGTGAGCGGGAGCGAGGCCTTCGAGGTACGCCCCCGACTCGGGGTGAGGCCGACTCCGCGTTGGCCCTGAGGCTCGGGATCGGCCTTCGGCCGAGATCGTGGTCTGGAGACCACTCCCACAGGAGGAGGGACTCGAGGAGAGGCCTGCACTTCGTTGACGTGCCTCGGTATCTCTGTGGGAACGGCCTCCTGGCCGCGATTTGCTGGGCATCCTGTACTGATAACTGACAACTGATCCCAAGAGGATCTCCTCATGAACTTCAGCCTCGACGGCATCCGGATCGAGCCCGGGCCTAAGGAGTACACCTTCAGCCGCTTCTACGAGGCGGCCGAACGCTACCCGGACCGCACCGCGCTCGTCTTCCTCGGTACCCGGTTCAAGTTCCGAACGCTCAAGGAGCTCGTCGAGCGCTTCGCCACCGCGCTCTCCCGGCTCGGCATCGGTCACCAGGACCGGGTGATGCTCTACCTGACGAACACCCCGCAGTGGGTGATCGCCAACTTCGCCGTCCAGCGCCTCGGCGCCGTCGTCGTGCCCGTCTCCCCCATCTACACGGCCCACGAGCTCGAGTACATGGTCGAGGACGCCGACGTCGAGACGATCGTCTGCCAGGACACGAACTTCGGCTACGTCCACGAGGTCGCCAAGGGTGGGCGCCTCAAGCACATCATCCTCACCAACCTGACCGAGTGCCTACCCCGCTGGAAGGTGACGCTCGGCCACCTGCTCGACCGCATCCCCAAGGGCAAGATCGCCCACGGCGAGAACATCCACCGCTTCGGCGCGCTGCTCCACAGTGCTCCCCCCTCGCCGCCGCCCGTCGACATCGACCCCTACCGCGACCTCTCCCACATCATGTACACGGGCGGGACGACCGGGTTTCCCAAGGGTGCCCCGAGCAACCACATCACCGAGGTCTCCTACCTCAAAGACCTGACCGACGGCATCCTCGCCGGCCACGTCCGCCCCGGCCAGGACACGATCCTCATGGTCAACCCCCTCTACCACATCATGGCCAAGGGGTTCCTGATCGGCGTGGGCCTCAATCTCGGCAACACCACGGTGCTCATGCCCATCCCCCACGTCGACGAGATGATGAAGACCATCGAGCGCCACGAGATCCGCTGGATGCTCGGCGTGCCGGCCATGTACCGGATGATCCTCGAGAGCGATCGGGTCGACCAGTACCGGCTCGACAGCCTCGCCTACTGCTACTGCGGCGGCGACGTCCTGCCCGGGGAGGTCTTCAACCGCTGGAAGGAGCGCACCGGCGCCCCCATCTATCAGGTCTACGGCTCGACCGAGGTGGGCCACGTCGCCTACAGCCCGCTCGACCACGAGCCCCAGCCCACGGTGACGGGGCGGCCGCTGGCCTCCTACAAGTGTCTCGTCGCCGACCCCGCGACGCTCGACCCCGTGCCCCCGGGCGAAGTGGGCGAGCTCCTCGTCGCCGGAAGATCCAACATCAAGAGCTACTGGAAGAAGCCCGCCGAGACGCAGCGCTCCTACGTCCGGATCGGAGAGGACGTCTACTACCGCACCGGGGACTTCATGGCGCTCACCGAGGCCGGCGAGCTCCGGTTCATGGAGCGCACGGCCGACGTGATCAAGTACAAGGGCTACCGGATCTCGGCCTCGGAGATCGAGGCGGTGCTCCAGGACAACCCGACGGTGGTGGGGGCGTGCGTGGTCGGGATCCCGGACGAGGCCGTGGGGGAGCGGATCAAGGCGATCGTCGTCTTGAAGTCCGACGCCAAGGGCGTCTCCGGCACCGAGCTTCGGGCCTGGTGCAAGGACCGGCTCGCCAACTACAAGGTGCCCCACTACATCGAGTTTCGCGACATGCTCCCCAAGTCCAAGGTCGGAAAGCTCCTGCGCCGCGAGATCCGCGACGAGGAGCGCCGCAAGATGGGCGAAGGCGGGCGGGCGAAGGCCGCCTGAAGCGCCTCTCCGCCCCACGACGCCCCGTCTTCCCCGCGGCGGCGCCGCCCCCGACGGCGCCGCCCCCCCTCCCCTCCCGCATGCGCGCCACCGCCCCGCCCGCCCTTGAGCTTGTGCTCTTTTTCATCCGGAGATTGACAACCTTATTTGCTTGCGACTAAATATACAAGCTCTTCTCCAGACCGAGGCAGGAGGCGCTCCTCATGTCCAAACAGCTGAAAGTACCCGAAGCGACAATCAAACGGCTCTCGATCTATATGAGAGTTCTGAAAGACCTGGAGAAGAAAGGGGTCGAAGTCATCTCCAGCGCAGAGCTCGCAGACATTTGTGGAGTCAACGCCGCACAGATCCGAAAAGATCTTACCTATTTCGGAGAGTTTGGAATTCGCGGCGTAGGCTACTACGTCAAAGAGCTACATTTCGATATCCGAAAAGTGCTCGGACTGAACCAGAGGCGAAACATCGCCCTCATCGGCGTCGGGAACCTGGGCCGGGCCCTGGCGAGTTACCGAAACTTTGCGGAGCACGGTTACAACTTCGTGGCAGCTTTCGATGCTGATCCCGCAAAGATCGGAGAAGTCCTTCCCAGTGGCATTCAAGTCATGTCGATCGACGAGCTGGGCCGGATGGCCCAGGAGAACGAGATCGAGATCGCCATCATCACGACCCCCGCCGAGGCGGCCCAGTACGTGACGGACCGGGTCGTGGCGGCCGGCATTAAGGGGATCCTCAACTTCGCGCCCACCCAGATCCAGGCCAGCGGCGACGTCAAGGTGAAGAAGGTGGATCTGACGACGGAGTTTGACAACCTCGTGTACCACCTCTACGCTCGCACGCGCTGATCGAGGATCGAAGATGCCCGAATGGATTCTGGAAAACCCTAGCCGCGTCAACTCGGCGGAGGTCGTCGTCGGCATTCCCTCTCTGAACGAAGCCGACCACATCGCCTTTCCGACCGAGCAGGCGTCTCTCGGCTTGAAGCAGTTCTTCAAGGGCCGCAAGTCCGTCGTCATCAACTGCGACAACGCGAGCACCGACGGCACCCGCGACGCATTCTTCTCCGCCCCCTGCGAGACCCCTCGGATGTACATCTCCACGCCGCCCGGGGTGAGGGGTAAGGGCGCGAATCTCAAAAACCTCTTTCGAGCGGCGACCGACCTCGGCGCGCGGGCGATCATCGTGGTCGACGCGGACATCAAGAGCATCACGCCGAAATGGATCCGGCATCTGGGCGAGCCCCTCCTCGACGACTTCGGCTTCGTCGCTCCCCTGTATCTAAGGCACAAATACGACGGGGCCCTGACCAATAACATGGCCTACCCGTTCACGCGGTGCCTCTACGGGCGCCGCGTCCGCCAGCCCCTCGGGGGAGAGTTCGGCTTCTCAGGCGAGCTGGCCAAGTACTTCCTGCAGCACGAGACGTGGGACGAGAGCGTCGCTCGATTCGGCATCGACGTGTGGATGGCGACGCTCGCCATGTACTCCCGCCAGCCCATCAGCCAAGCCTTCCTGGGGCGTCCGAAGACGCACCGGGAGGCGGAGAGCAGCGGCCACCTGGGGCCGCTCTTCCGCGAGGTTGTCGGGACGATGTTCCACCTCATGGAGGCGTTGGGACCCTTCTGGCGGGACGTGAAGTGGAGCCGGCCCACCGCGATCTTCGGCTTCGGCCTCGGCGAGACGGAGCTCCCCCCTCCGGTGAGCGTCGACGTCGAGGGGCTGTTCCAGGAGTTTCAGCAAGGCGCCCGGAAGTGCACGGACGTCTGGAGGGAGGCGCTCGCGCCGGCGACGTACGGGAAGCTCCAGGAGGTGCTCGATCTCGATCTTGCGCAGTTCGAGTTGCCGGTCCTCCTCTGGGCTCACGCCCTGTTCGACATGGCCGTGGGATACCGGGACAGGATCCTCCCGAGCTCGCAGTTGCTGGACGCCCTCTGGCCGCTCTACAGCGGCCGTACCCTCTCCTTCGTCCGGGCGACGGAGGGCATGGGGCTGCAGCAGTCCGAGGAGTACGTGGAGGAGCAGTGCCTCGCTTTCGAGGAAGCAAAGCCTTACCTTCTGGAGCGGTGGGGACTCTAGCGGTTGCCGTGAACGAGTCTCACTGAAGGTATCAAAGGAGATGGCCGTGGCGCGCGTACTCATCGTAGATGACGAAGAGCACATCCGCACTCTCTACACGCTCGAGCTGGAAGACGAGGGCTATGAAGTCCTGTCCCTCGAAACGGGAAAGGACCTCAAGAGCCATATCCGCAGCTTCCACCCCGACGTAGTCGTCCTCGACATCAAGATGGTCGACGTGAGCGGACTGGACGTTCTGCAAGAGGTCCGAACCGAGTTCTACGACCTGCCGGTGATCCTCTGCTCCGCCTACGGTTCCTTCAAGGGAGACATCAAGAGCATCGCGGCCGACTACTACGTCGTCAAGTCGTCGGATCTGACCGAGCTCAAGAAGAAGCTCAAGACGGCGCTCGAAACGCGGATCCCGCCGCAGTCATGACGCGTCCGCCGCGGCCCCTCGCCAAAGAACGAAGTCAGGACGGATTCTAAGCCCAATCGATGCTCAAGTATCTGGCTGTCGCCGGGAACATGGGCTGCGGCAAGTCGAGCCTGGTGGAGTTCCTCTGCGGGCGCTACTCCCACATCCGGCCCTTCTACGAACGGAACGAAGAGAACCCCTATCTCTCCGACTTTTACCGGGAGATGGGGCGCTGGTCGTTTCAGTCGCAGGTGTACTTCCTCACGCTCAAGTTCCGGATCCATCAGGAGCTCGGGGCGTGCAACGAAACCGTCATCCAGGACCGCACGATTTACGAGGATGCCGAGGTCTTCGCGGAAAACCTTTACCGCCGGGGCTACATGAGCCCTCGCGATCATCGCGCATATCGGCTCCTCTATGAGACCATCGTGCGCAGCCTCAACCCTCCCGATCTCCTGATCTACCTCAAGTCCAATCTGCGCACGATCCGGAAGCGGATCCGCCTGCGGGGCCGGTCGTACGAGGAGCAGGTGGACCCGGTCTACTTGAAGAACCTGAACCGCCTCTACGAGCGCTGGATCGGAAACTACCGGCTCTCCCCGGTCCTCGTCCTCGATGCCGACCGCCTCGACTTCTGCCACGACCTGGTCGACCGCATCGAGGTGCTCGAAACGATCGAGAGACATTTGTAGTCGAGGCAGGCTTTAGGCTTTAGACTCCTAACTCCTAACTCCTAACTCCTAATTCCTAACTCCTAATCCCTAATCCCTAATCCCTAATCCCTAATCCCTAATCCCTAATCCCTAATCCCTAATCCCTAATCCCTAATCCCTAATCCCTAATCCCTAATCCCTAACGCCTAGCTCCTGCCATCGATGCGAGCCTGTGCCGGGCTGAACCGCCGGGTCTGCGGGCGCGCATGGCGCATGCACCGGGATCGCGTTGACAAGAGGGAGCGCTCGGTGCTAAAGGTTCTTCGCGCTTGCCAGAAATGAAATTATATTTCAATCATTGAAAAACTACCCGACCGGCCTGGCGACTCGCGGTCGACAACACGCGGCGACAGCAGTGGAGAGGGGCCGCCGAAGTTTCCCGATTCTCGGTTTTCGGCTTCCGGTCTTCAGTTCTCAGAACTGATGGCTACAACTGATGACTGACAACCGTCCTTGAACGGGCGGAAGGCGCCCGTTTCTCTTCTAGGGAAGGAGATGACGCATGGTGGTCCGATCAGGCAAGGCACAGGCACGACGACGCTTCACCCTCCACGTGGCGGCCGCCGCGGCGGGAGCCCTCCTGCTGGCGGTTTCCTCTGGGTCGGCCCTGGCCGCCGCGAAGTACGAGCTGAGCTACGCGACCTTCTTCCCTGCCACGCACGCGCACACCGCGCTGGCGACGGAGTGGGCGAAGGAAGTCGAGAAGCGTACGAAGGGCGTGGTCAAGATCAACATCTTCCCCGGCGCGACCCTGACTCCACCGGACCAGACCTACGATAGCGTCACCAAGGGGATCGCGGACATCGGCATGTCGGTCGCGAGCTACTCCAAAGGACGGTTCCCGCTCTCCGAGGTGATCGATCTCCCCCTCGGGTATACCAGCGGGATCCAGGCGACCCGCCTCGCCAACGCGTACTACCAGAAGTTCCAGCCCAAAGAGTTCGCCGACTCGAAGATGATGTACGTCATGGCGTACGGCCCCGGCGTCTTCCACACGAAGAAGCCCATCGGCAAGCTCGAGGACCTCAAGGGCCTGAAGATCCGCTGCACCGGGACCAGCGCGAAGGTCGTCGCCGCCCTCGGCGCGACGCCCGTCGCCATGCCGATGACCGAGACCTACGACGCCATCCAGAAGGGCGTGGTCGAGGGCTACGTGGCTCCCCAGGAGTCCCTCAAGGGCTTCAAGATGGGGGAGGTGGTGAGCAACACCACCCAGAACTTCGGGTCGTCCTTCTCGCTGTTCTTCTTCATCGCCATGAACAAGCAGAAGTGGGACTCTCTCCCGAAGGATGTCCAGGCGACCATCGAGAAGGTCAACCAGGAGTGGATCGACAAGAGCGGCCGGGTCTGGGACCAGATCGAGAAGGAGGGCTTCGAGTTCGCCCATTCGAAGGGCGTCAAGGTCGTGCGCCTCTCCAAGGCCGAGGACGTGCGGTGGGCCGAGACCGTGAAGCCCATCATCACCGACTACGTGGCCAACACGAAGGCGAAGGGGCTCCCTGGCGAAGAGGCCCTGAAGTTCTGCCAGGAGTGGCTGAAGAAGAACCCCACCTAGCGCCCCCTGCTTCCGCTCCGCCCTCCCAGGAGGGCGGAGCCTTCTCCGTCCGGGCTTCCTCTTTCCGCCGCAAAGTACCGCCTTCCGCTTTCCCCACGACGACCTGCTCGACCGGCCTCGCGACGGCTCTGCTCGGGGCCGTTTGTCGCCGGCGGGAGACTGCTGCGGCCCGTGGGCACGACGCCCCGCCGGTCGT
>JACRCS010000469.1 GCA_016218905.1 Deltaproteobacteria bacterium | reverse complement strand
GGCGGCGGCCCCCGCGACCGCGGATACCTGGGAGACGGACCCGCTGCGCGCCCGGCTCGGGGCCATCGAGGCCGCCGTCGCCGCGGGCGACGCTGGGCGGCTTTCCGTGGCGCTCGAGGACTTCGGCTCGACCGCCGAGATGCAGGGGCTCGACGAGCTCTCGGACGCGGCCCACGCAGCCGCTCGCGCGGCGGAGGGCTTCATCTCCGCGGGAGGTCAGGACCTCGTCGAACGCCTCCGGGCCCTCCTTCCGGCCGGCGACGACCTTCTGGCGCCCGAGGCGACGACCGGTGCCATCGCCAAACCGGCGGAGACGTCGTCGTCCGTCGCGGTGCCGATCGCGCTCGAGGCGAGGATCGTGGAGGACGACTTCGACCAGGATCTCGTCCGGATCTTCCTCGACACGACGTCGACGCGGCTCGGCAGCGTGGGAGAGATGCTGGCGCGCGGGGCCTCGTCCGAGGCTGCCGAGCTGCTCGGTGACATGTCTTCCGCGGCGGCCTACATGGGCTACGAACCCCTGGGGGGGCTCTTCGCGGCCGCCCGGACCGCAATCGAGAGACCGCTGGCCGACCTGGGAACGATCGGGGGAGGGCTGGCCGAAGCTGCCCGCTCCGTCGAGGCGCTGCGCCAGCGGTTGAGGCCAACCTCCGCTTCCGGGACGGTCCGTCGATCGGATGCCGAGGAGGAGGAGCTGGAGCAGATCTTCCGCGAGGCGGCTCGAAGCCACCTCGGAGACCTCCTTGCGAACGTCCTGGCTCTCGACCTCGGGTCCGATCCGGAAAGGCTCGACGCGGTCAACCACCACCTCAGCTGTCTTCATTCGGCGGCGACCAACATGGGCCGTGGGGACGCCGTCTCCGCGATCGAGGAGGCGCAGGCGGTTCTCGAGCGGGCGCTCGAGTCGTCGGGAGCCGCGCTCCCTCAGGCCGTCGTCGCGGGGCTCTCGGGCCTCGTGGAATCGCTCTACGGCGTCTGTGGTCTCGTCCCGCCGGCGCCGCGCGTCTCCTCCGCACCGCGGCGCCCGGATCCGGTGCCGGTCCCCGAGGCCCCTTCGGCGGCGGCGCCCGTCGCCCCGGGGACAGAGGCCTCTGCGCGCCCGTCTCTGGCGGCAGGCGTCGAGGACACGGACGCCGCCCGCGGCCTCGTGGAAGCCCAGACGACCGTTCGTGTCGACACGAAGAAAGTCGACGACCTGATGAACATGGTCGCCGAGCTCGTCGTCAATCGCTCCTCGTTCCTCGTCCTCTCGTCGAACGTCCGTGAGGTCCTGATCCGGCTCCTGGACTCGGGCCGGATCGGACAGGTCGAGGCCCGGAACCTCAGGCACGTCCTCGACCGCTACGACGAGACGACCACGGACCTCGGCCGGGTCAGCAACCAGCTCCAGGAAGGCGTCATGCGGATTCGCATGATGCCCGTCAGGACCCTCTTCTCTCGAGTCCCCCGCCTCGTTCGCGACCTGGCCCTCCGAGAGGGAAAGCAGGTGCGGGTCGTCTTCACGGGCGAGGACACCGAGCTCGACAAGACCGTCATCGAACAGCTCTCCGACCCGCTCGTCCACCTCCTTCGTAACGCGATCTCGCACGGCCTCGAGACCCACTCGGATCGGACAGCCGCAGGCAAGGCCGTCGAGGGGACGCTTCGGATCGCGGCCCGCCACCAGGGGAACATGGTCATCCTGGACGTCGAGGACGACGGCCGGGGCATCGATCTCGAAGCCGTGAGACGGGTCCTCGTCGACCGGGGCCTCTCGAGCCAGGCTGAGGCGGCTCGACTGGCCCCGCGCGAGCTCATGGCGGCTCTCTTCCTGCCGGGGTTCTCCACCGCCCGATCGGTTTCGGATGTGTCGGGCCGGGGTGTCGGCCTCGACGTCGTGAAGCGGAACATCGAAAGCCTCGGCGGCCAGATCGAGGTCTTCACCGAAGCGGGCCTCTCGACGCGGTTCTCGATCCGGATCCCGCTGACGATGGCGATCATGCAGGCGCTCCTCGTTCGGGTCGCCGAGGAGGTCTACTCGATTCCCGTCTCCGCCGTCATCCAGACGGTGAAGGTCGGCCGGGGGGACATCTCCACCGTCGAGGGGCAGGAGGTCCTCACGCTCCGAGGCCGGGTCGTGCCGCTCGTTCGCCTCTCCGACGTCTTCGACTACCGCTATCACGAAGAAACCGGGCAGGAGATCGCCAGGCGCTCCGACGAGGTCGCGCTCTACGCCGTCGTCCTCCAGGGTGAGGGGCGGGAGATCGCCGTCGCCGCGGAAGGGATGATCGGGAGCCAGGACCTCGTCATCAAGAGCCTCGAGGACGACCTCGTCGACGCACGAGGCGTCGCGGGCGCGGCGATTCTCGGCGACGGCACGGTGACGCTGATCCTCGACGTTCCCGAGATCCAGAAGATGGCTGTCGATCGCGAGCGCTACCGCGAGCTCCGCAAGAGCCATACGATGAGGGCCTTCGATCGACTCGTCCGTGACAGAACCCCGGCGGAAAGCGGAACGGTCCACTGAGCCGTGTCACGACTCCTTCTGGTCGACGATTCGCCGTTTGTCCTCGAAGAGCTCGCGCGCATCGCGGGAAACGACGGGGGATTCACGGTGGCGGGGCGGGCGCGCAACGGCGCGGCGGCGCTCGAGATGGCCGACCGGCTGCGCCCGGACGTCATCAGTCTCGACGTCGACATGCCGCTCCTGAACGGCCTCGCGACGCTCAAACAGCTGATGACGCGCCGGCCCGTGCCGACGGTGATGCTGTCGGCTCTCACGACGGCCGACAGCCCAATGACATTCGAGTGCCTCCGGCTCGGCGCCGTGGACGTGCTCGAGAAGCCGGGAGGACACGACGGCCAGGGTCTGGCGCTCCAGCGGGCGGAGATCCTGAAGCGGCTTCGCGGCGCGGCATCCGTCGACCCGCGGACCGTTCGGCTGGGCCGGATGAAGCGTCCCTTTCCCCGGCGGCCGGCCGTGCCGGGGTCTCGCCCTCTCGGCCTCGTCGTCGTGTCCGGTGGGCGTGCGGCGCTCGGGCCGCTTCTCACGCTTCTGAACGCCTTTCCGGCAGGCTCGGGAGGCGCCCTCATCGCGAGGCTGGACGTCCCGGCTTCCGTGGCGGCGGCCTTCGCCCGATACGCGGTGCGGTTCTCCGCGGTGAGAATCGAGGCGGACCCGGAGGGTGCGCCGCTGCGCCCCGACGTGGCCTACCTGCTTTCCGCCGCGTCTTCCCTCCTCGTGGTCTCCGATGAAGGGGGGGCGTCACTGCGCTCCACCGGGCGGAGAGGGGACGAAGCGTCCGCGCGCGGCGTCGAGTACCTCTTCGAGTCGGCCGCGGAGGAGTTCGGGGCCGCGACGACGGCGGCCGTCCTGGCGGGCGCGCCACGGGGAACCGTGGAAGGTCTGCGCCACGTCGTCGCGCGCGGGGGGGCGGCCGTCGGGCAGAGCCCGGCGAGCGCGGCCGACGGCCTGGCCCTGAGGCGAGCGGTCGAGGCCGGCCTGGTCCGTCCGTCCCGGGATCTCGACTCCCTCGCGAGAGCGGCGATGGCGCGGCTCTCATCCGGGACCGCCTCATGAGCCGGGCCCTGCAAATCCTCGTCGTGGACGACTCGGCGCTGGTGCGACGGACCGTGACCCGGCTCCTCGAAATGGACCCGGGCCTGGTGGTCGTCGGCGCGGCGTCGGACGGCGCCGAAGCGCTGCGCGCCGTCGAGCGGCTCTCGCCAGACGTCGTCACCCTGGATGTCGCGATGCCGGTGATGGACGGCCTGACCTGTCTCGCCGAGCTCGTCCGGCGGTTCCGGCAGCGCGTCGTCCTCCTCTCGACCCTGACGCTCGACGGCTCCTTCACGACGTATAAGGCGCTCGCGCTCGGAGCCATCGACGTCGTCGCCAAGCCCGGAACCGAGGCCGGCGCCCGGTCCACCGAGGAGCTGGGACGGGAGCTGCGCCGAAAAGTCTGGGCGGCGGCCTCGGTGTCGAGCGCGCGGGTCGGGATCTCCTCCGCTTCGAATGACGGCGGGCGCAGGGTGGAGGGGGCCGGGAATGGCGCCGATGGCGGAAGGGAGACCGCCGTCCCGTCGACCCTGCGAAGGCTGATCGGAGTCGGGAGCTCGACGGGCGGGACGGTCGCCCTCGAGAGCATCCTTCGTTCGCTTCCTCCGTCGCTTCCGGCCGCCGTCCTGGCCGTCCAGCACTTGCCCATGGGCTTCAGCTCCGGATTCGCCCGGTACCTCGATTCGATCAGCCGCTTCCGCGTGAAGGAGGGGGAGGAGGGCGAGCCCGTTCGTGCCGGCCAGGCCTACATCGCTCCCGGCGGATCCCACCTGAGGGTCCAGGCAACGGCCTCCGGCCTCGTCCTTCGGCTGGACGGTGTCACGCCTGCCAACGAAGGCTTCCGGCCGTCGATCAACGCGCTCCTCTGCTCGACGGCGGCAGCGTGGAGGGACCGGACGGTCGGAGTCCTCCTCTCGGGGATGGGACAGGACGGAGTCGCCGGAATGGCTGCGGTCCACAAGCTCGGCGGGCGGACGCTCGTCCAGGACGAGGAGTCGTCCGTCGTCTACGGCATGGCCGAGAGGGCGGTCGCGCGAGGCGCCGTCGACTCCGTCGTGTCGCTCGAGCGCCTCGCGGGGGCCGTCGTGCGCGCCGCGACGGGGGTCGCGGCATGAGTCCGGCCCCGGTGGACGCGCGAAGCGTCTGGCGCCCCGCGGTGGCATTCCTGGTCGTCGTCCTCGCGTGGCAGGGAGCCGCTTCCGCCGGGCTCTTCTCGACGAGGGTCTTCCCGACTCCCGGTCAGTGCCTCACCGGCCTCGTCGAGGTCGTCCGGGACGGGCGCCTCTTCAGCTACACCGTGGCGAGCCTCTTTCGCGTGACGGTCGGGTGGTACCTCGCCGTCCTCCTCGCGATCCCCCTCGGCCTCGTGGTCGGGGGAAATGCCTCGCTGCAGGAGGCGGTCAATCCCCTTCTCCAGTTCCTCCGGCCGATCTCGCCCCTCGCGTGGATCCCCCTGGCGATGATCTGGTTCGGAATCGGCGACCCGCCCGCCGTCTTCCTGATCTTCCTCGCCGCGTTCTTTCCTCTCGTCGTGGCGACGATAGGGGCGGTCGCCGGCATCAAGCCCCTTTACGTGAGGGCCGCTCGCAACATGGGTCTCGAGGGGTGGCGGCTCGTCTACCGTGTGGTCCTGCCCGCGACGCTCCCGTCGATCATCGTCAGCCTTCGGATCTCGTCGGGAATCGCGTGGCTCGTCGTCGTGGCGGCGGAGATGCTCGCGGTCAAGTCGGGGCTCGGCTTCATGATCATCGACGCCCGAAACGCCCTCCGCCTCGACCTCGTCGTCGTCGGGATGGTCGCGATCGGGCTCATCGGAATCCTCCTCGACCGCGCCATCCGGCGTCTCGAGAAACTCCCGAGTCTGGGGTGGGCCAGTGCACGACCGCGCTGACATGCCGAAGATCCGCGTCGAGCGGGTGACGAAGTCGTTCCAGGAACGGCGATACCGGCGCCGGCACCCGATGGCGCCTCACGACCGGGGCGACGTCGTGACCGTTCTCGACGACATCAGCCTCGATGTCGCCGAGGGCGAGCTCGTCATGCTCGTCGGCCACTCGGGCTGCGGGAAGTCGACGCTCCTGAACCTCATCGCCGGCTTCGAGCGGCCGACGACCGGCCGGGTCCTCATCGACGGCGTCGAGGTGACGGGCCCCGATCCCCGCCGGATGTTCGTCTTCCAGGAAAATGCCCTCTTCCCGTGGTTGACCGTGGGCGAGAACATCGCGCTCGGACTGGAGGCGGCGGCCCCCGGCGAAAGAGCCACCGTCAAAGAGCTTCTCCAGCTGGTGGGCCTCTCCGACTTCGGGGACTACTACCCGCACCACATCAGCGGCGGAATGGGGCGCCTGGCGGAGCTGGCCCGGGCTCTCGCGATGAACCCCGACGTTCTCTTCATGGACGAGCCGTTCGCGGCGCTCGACTTCATGACCCGGTGCCTGATGCGCGAGGAAGTCCTGAACCTGATGGCGCTCCTCGGCAAGACGGTCGTCTTCATCACGCACGACCTCGACGAGGCGGTGCAGCTCGCGGACCGGATCGTGATCCTGAGCGACCGGCCCGCCCGCATACAGCGCGTCTTTCACATTCCCGACGCCCACCCGCGCGACGTCGCCGCCGGGGATCTCGGGAAGCTCCGCCGCCAGGCCTATCTCGAGATGGGCGTGAACCCGGTCCTCTGAGGAGACGACGTGACCGACTCTCCCGCGACCGCGAAGACCGACCCGGCCGGCGCATTCCGGTTCTCCCGCCTCGCCTCGTCGGCCGCGGTCCGTCTCGGAGTCGCCGCGACCGTATGGCTCCTTTCCATCGGGGCGCTGCACCGTTGGCGGAACGGCGAAGCCGACGACGTCCGGATCATCCGGATGGGGCACATGCCCGTCCTCTCGAACCTCTCGTGCCCGCTCCTCGACGAAGCGAGCCAGGGGGCCGATGTC
>JACRCS010000020.1 GCA_016218905.1 Deltaproteobacteria bacterium | reverse complement strand
GCTCGTGTTCAGCCGCCGGAGGGCCCCGCGCAGGACGCCCGCGAGGACGACGTCGTGCAGGCTGTCCCGCCAGCCGGTCCCGGCGTCCGGCAGGAAGTCGACGCCGGGTGCGATCTGCCAGCCGAGCGCCCCGAGCCAGGCGAGAGCGGCGTCCTCGACCTCGGACTCGACGAACGACGTCAATCCGGTCTCCTGCGCGAGGAACAGGTCTTTCTCTCGCTCATACGGCCTTCCCCACGATTCGCTCGGCATCGGGGATCCGAAGCTCGCCGGAGACGAGCTTCGGGAGGAGGGTGTCGCGGAGGGCGGCGAGGGTGCGGGATTCGGCCAGAGATGCTTCCATTCGGGCTCTCAGGGGTCGACAGATGGCCTCGAACTCGGTGAGGATATCGTCAGGGCCGCAAACGAAGCGCAACAGCGGGATGTTACGAACGTTCAAGGCGTTCAGGATCGTGCCAGCGTCCGTCTTCCGGTCGATCTCCTCTCGCATAGCATCCGAAAGGAGGCACTCGATGAGCACTGTCGGGAAAGGGAATGACTCCCGGCAGCGGAGGCCCGTCATGTTTCTTCCGAGGGCGACCCGCGTGCCCTCTGGTATCTGAGCCGCGGCGCCGACCCGGCCCACGTTCGTGATGACGCAATCACCGCCTCGCGGCTCGAACCTACTGGTCCACTCCCTGAAATCAGACTCTGAAATGGAGTAGCGAACAGACAGGTCGAGCAGGCCATCGTCCCTGATGTTCTGAAGCCCGAGCAGGGTCATCCCCTCTTCGCACTCCTCGGGCTTCTTCGAGTGAAGGCAGTCAACCACGAGGGTCTTGTCGTCAAGCCGGGCTGCGCGCCATCCCTCCGGGATCTCTCCCAGCTCGGAGTCCTCAAAGGAATCCGGGAGGAGCTTGGCGACGGCGGTCAGGAGGCCCGGGTCGCGCCCCTCAGCCTTTGCGCGGACCGGGTCGAAGTCGACGAACCACGACTTGAAGAGCGCCCGCGCCATCGCCTCCAGCGTCTGGCTCATCCGCCGGTTCAGGTCGATCTTGTCGTCGAGCGCGCCGAGGATTCTGGCGATAGCCCTCTGTTCCGTGACGGGCGGCGCAAGGAACTCGATCCGGTTCATGTTCCCCTGCGTCAACTTCGGCATCGTCGACCCCGTCAAGTAGGCCTCGATGTCCACAGAGGAGAGGGCATACATGAGAAACCGCGAGTCCGCGTGGCTGTTGCCTCGGACGATGTGCGCGTGGTTGTTGACCCAGAACTTCCCTCGCGCAAGAAACGCAATCGGCGTCTTGCGCGTTCGCAGGTTTTCGCCGTCTTCGGCGATCAACAGGTACTCGCCGTCGAACAGAAACGAATCAACGTGATCGACGACGCCGGATGCCCCGTAATAGGGATACGGACCACTTCGTCGCTCCACTTCCTTCACGGGCTTGCGAAGGGCATCGAAGTTCTCGGTCAACTCCGCCAAGCGGCACTCACGCCACTTACCCCCATACCCGGGTTCCCTTGGGCTCGCAGCGCTCGCCACGTTCGCCCCTCTCCGTGCGTTTCCGTGCGTTTCCGTGCTTTTCCGTGCGTTCATTTCACCGGCTTCCGGTAGCCCACGGTCCGCCCCCTCCCCCCCTCACGCACCATAAGTCCTTCTTTCACAAGATGATCGAGAAGGCGATACGCCTGGGGCGGGGTGATCCGGCAGAGTTCCGCGACCTCGCGCCGTGTGATTCGGCCGTGCTTTTCGGCGTAGTGGAGGACCATCTGCTCCTGCTGGAGGGGCTCGAAGCCGCGCTGACGGACGTAGGCCGCCTTGTCACCGAGGGCGCGGTACACGGCGGCGGAAAGGTGCCACGTGCGGCCCTTCTTCTGGCCGCGTTCCTCGATCAACCCCGCCTCGACCAGGCCGTGCAGCATCGCCCGCGTCTCCGCTTCCGGCTTCTGCGTGAGGCGGGAGGCGGCCTCCGTCGTCAGGCTCCGCTCCTGCTCCAGGGCGTTCAGGACCAGAAGCTCGTCGAGCACCAGCTCCCGGCCGCCCTGGGCCTCGGTCACGAGGAGACGAACGAAGGAGAGGTTGGCGCTTCCCCCGGGAATCACGACGACGACACTCGCCGCATCGCTGCGCGCGTAGGACGGCGCCGGGCGACCGTTGCGGAGCTGTTCGTAGAAGATCGTGTCGATCCCCCGGGCCGTCCGTTCGACGATGCCGGCTCGCTTGAAGCAGTCGGCGAGGAGCGGATTCCGGGGGCGGGGACCGGTCACGAGGAGGTTGTCGAGCCGAACGCCCTCCGGGAAGCCGCCCGGGTTGCTGATTTCGATCCTGTCCTTCCACCACTGAAGGTGGACTGCGCCGAGCCTCTGGTAGTCCCGATGGACGAGGGCGTTCGCGAGCGCCTCCCTGAGCGCCCGCTCCGAGTACTCCGGCACGCCGACCCTGAGGAGGCCGACCATCAGCTCCTCCTCCCGGTTCCGCGCGCGGATGCGCGCCTCCAGCTCCTCGAGGAGGCGGAGAAAGGGCCAACGGAAGAAGTCGTTCACCTCGACGTCGAGCCCCCGAAGCACCTGGAACGCCGCCTCGTGCGTCGGGACGAATCGACCGAGCGCTTCGGGACGGCCGAAGAGAAGGAGGCCCGCGAGCCTCACTGCGCTGGAGCTTCCGCCCGCGTCGACGACGCCGAGTGCCTTCGCCAGATCGAGATTCGAGAGGTCGAGGAGGGACTCGTCGCTGCGGCCACGGCGCTCCCGAATGCTCCTACGGAAGCGCTCGATCTCGAGGGGATCGAGGTCGTCCCAGGTCGCGCCGGACACGGGCTGCGCGGACGGGTCGAGCAGGCCGCGGTCGGCCTGCAGG
>JACRCS010000461.1 GCA_016218905.1 Deltaproteobacteria bacterium | reverse complement strand
GACGCGCCGCTGCTCCTCGCTCAATTCCCAGGCGGCGAACTCAAGGCCGGAGGCGTCGCCGCCCGGAGGGGGGAGGAAGCTCCCGGCTTCCAGCGCTCCGTTCCGGGCGTGGTAGGACGCGAACTCGATGATGGCCGGCGGCTCCGACCCGCGATTGCGCACCAGGGCCGCGGCCGCGTGCACGGCAAATGCGGCGGCGTCGTGGTCGGGGTGGCCTCCCTCGTAAGAGTGTGTGAGCACCCAGTCCGGACGGCCGGCCGAGAAGAAGTGGGCGAGCTCGAGCGCGAGATCGGCGAGGTGAAAGGCCGACTCTTGATCCGCCACGCCCAGGTGCACGCACTGACCGGGCGTTACGCCGGCGATTGCCAGGGCCTGCTCGAGCTCCCGGCGGCGGGCCTTGGCGTACTCCGCCGCCGTGGAGAAGCCGCGCTCCTTGGCGTCGCGGCCGTCGCGGGGCGCGCCGTCGGTGAGGTAGACGAGGGTCACCCGGGGCATCGTCGGGAGATGGCCTCCGGCCCCGACCGTCTCGTCGTCCGGGTGTGCCGCCACGAGAGCGATCCGCGTGGTCCCCCTGGCCCGCCCGGCCCGTAGGACCTCGGTCAGCGTCGCCTTACCGGGCATACCGCTCCACCATGCGGGCGCAGAACTCCGTGTACTCTCCCACCGCCGTGGGGGGATTCGTGTGGTGCGGCGCGACGCCGCAGCTCTCGGGCGTGAAGCAGAAGGTGACCGTGCAGATCTTGTCGGCGTCCCCGAGAATCATCCGCTCCACCAGGTACTCGCTGACGGCGCGGGGACGCCCCACCTCCCCGTCGAACCGGCTCCCGACGGGGAGGAGCTCCTTCGAGAAGGCGAGGGGCTGGATCCTGCTCCCGAGGCCCGCCGCCGGAATGATGCCCCACATGCCCTACGCCCGCCACGTGGAGAGGATCGCCTCGAGCTCCTGTACCCGGTGGTCTGCCGTGTGCTCCGCGAGCACCCGCTCCCGAGCGGCCCGGGCGAGCTTCTCGCGCTCGGGCTCCGGCATCGAGAGCGCCTCGACGACGCCCTCCGTGCCCTCCGGCACGAGGACCTCCTCGCCCGGCGTGAAGAACTGATCGAACCCCTCCCAGCTATCGCTCAGGACGGGCACGCCGCACGCCGCCGCCTCGAAGAGTCGGCCCGAGGGGCAGTAGCCCATGGCCGCCATGACGCCTCGAGTCACGTTGAGCGTGAAGCGCGAGGAGGAGTAGAACGCGGGGTGGTCGGGCGGCGGAACGTGGCGGAGGTAGTGGATGTTTTCGGTCCAGGCGAAGTCCTCGGGGTAGAGCGATCCGCCCAGGACGAAGCGGTGGTCCTTGAGCCGCCGCGAAGGCTCGACGAAGAGGGCGCTCAAGGCACTCTGCCGGTCCTCGGCATAGGTGCCGAGGTAGGAGAGGCTCGCCTCGTAGCGCGGATCGCGCGGGACCCGCCGGTGCGCCTCCGGGTCGGCGCAGCCGTAGAGCGCAAAGACGCGCCTGGCGCCGAGCTTCGCCTGGAGCTCTTCCAGCGCCTTACCTCCCGTGAAGCTCAGCACCACATCGAAGTCCCGAAGGCCGCGGCGGCCGAGGTAGGCGACGGGCCTCCCCTTCGCCAGGGTCGCGAGCGTCACCGGCGTGTCGAGGTCGTAGAAGGCCTTCACGGCCGCCGAGGAGCCGAGGACGAGCTCCGAGGCGGAAACGCCGTCGGGGCAGTAAGAGGTCACCATCCCGACGTCCGCCCCCGCGAGCTCACTCTCCGCCTCCGGCAGGACGTCCCGCCACTCCTTATAGAGGCGGAGCTTCCCGCCCGGCACCTCGTTCACGTCCCGGTGGGAGGCGTAGTAGGGGACGTCGCGTTCGTAGAAGACGACGTGGTGGCCGCGCCGGCCCAGGGCGCGGCAGACGGCGCGCCAGATGGTCGCGTGCCCGTTCCCCCAGGACGAAGAGACGGTGAGTCCGAAGATCACGAGCTTCATGAAGAATCCCCAGAGGATGGTCCCGCCGCCCGGCCGGTGGCGGACGCGAGCTCGGAGGCGAGCCGGTCGCGCGGAGCGGTCGGGTCCGGCTGACAGAGGTAGATCTCCGTGTCGATGTCGTAGAACGCGGAGGCGCGGGCGACGTGGGTCACCCAGCCTGCGACCGCGGTCCCTTCCGGGACGAAGGACCCTACCACGACCAGGTCCGCTGTGCGCACGTCCGACGAGAAGCGGTCTTTCAGCTCGTCGAGGCTCCCGTAGAGCTCGGTGCGCCCGTGGGGAGGATTCGGCAGGTCGCGGTTCTCCGCGTACCAGGGCACGTCCCGCTCCAGGAAGAGGACCCGATGCCCGCGGGCGGAGAGCTCCCGGACGAGGCCCCGGTAGGTCGTGGCGTGGCCGTTGCCCCAGGAGGAGGTGGTGGAGAGGCCCAGGATCGCGATTTCGAGGGACCGATCGCTCAAGAAGGCTCTCCCGTCGCGGAGGTTGTGAAGGACCTCGGGAAAGTCTACCGTCGTCGCCTTTTCTCGCAACTTGGGGCTAAACCTCGCTCGATCTTCATGCGCCTGTGCGGGTGGGCTCCGGCGCGCTTTGTGGCCGCTCGAGTTCGAGCGGGGAAGGCGGCCTGGCCCTTCCCCTTTCGGGTAAGATCCTGACCGAGAGGCTATTCCTCGGCCGGCGTTCAGGAGAGTATGGACGAACTGGACGACATGGACGTGGTGGACTGGGAACCGAAAACCGAAAACTGAAAACCGGTGCCCCATGACTGGCCCTTCGGGGCCGGTTGGGGTTACCCTTGGCCACACCGTACTCCCACCCGTGGCCTAGGGGGCGCGCACTGAAGAAGACTTCTTTCGGACTTGTCCTCTGTCTCCTCGTCGCCGGGCTGCCGCCCCTGGCGCGGGCGGACCTCGCGAGCTTCCTGAACAGCGTGAACGTCCAGGCGCGGGCGGACCTCGGCGCGTTCAACGTCAAGCTCTCGGCGCAGTTCGGGGTCCCCGTGACCCAGGTCGAGACCATCGTCCGCTCCGTCGAGGCTCCAGCCGACGCTTTCATGTGCCTCCAGCTGGCCGAGATGTCCCACAAGCCCCCCGAGACGGTCCTCGTGACGTATCAGAAGAGCAAGGGAAAGGGGTGGGGTGCCATCGCCAAAGAACTCGGGATCAAGCCGGGCTCGCCTGAGTTCCACGCGCTCAAGCGGGGCGACTTGGCCTTCACTGGCGAGTCCGGCGGGGGCGGTAAAGGGAAGAGCAAGGATAAGGGCAAGGGGAAGAAGAAGTAGTGGGGGAGGCCGTGATGGATGAGCACGAGAGGGCAGGGGGCGTCCGGGTCGACGCGTCGAGCTGCACGGGTTGCGGCGCCTGCGTCGACGTCTGCCCGATGCGCCTGCTCGAGTTGGAGAGCGGCGCTCCTACCCTCCGGGCGGGCGAGGAGACGCTCTGCATCGCCTGCGGCCACTGCGTAGCCGTGTGCCCGACCGCGGCGTTTGACCACGCGCACATGACCGCCACCGCGTGTCCGCCGCTTCGCCCCGAGCTCACCTTCGGCGAGGAGGCCGCCGAGCAGTTTCTGAGGAGTCGCCGCTCGATCCGCCGCTACGTCGATCGCCCGGTTGAGCCGAGCCGGATCGCTCGGCTGCTTCGCCTGGCAACCTACGCGCCGAGCGGCCGTAACGCCCAGCCGGTCCACTGGCTCGTCGTCTCGGGGCATGACGCGGTGGCGGAGCTGGCGGAGGGCGTCCTCAACTGGATGCGGCGGCTCCGGTCGGAACAGCCCAGCCTCTTCGAGGCGTGGGGAATGGAGCGAGTCCTCCGAGCGGCTGGCCGGGGAGAGGACCCCATCCTCCGGAGAGCGCCGCACCTGATCGTCGCCCACGCCCCCAGGGACTCCCGGCCGGCGCCCGCCGCGGCGGTCACGGCGCTCGCCTACCTCGAGCTCGCGGCGCCGTCGCTCGGCCTCGGCACCTGCTGGGCGGGGTACTTCACCTCGGCCGCCGTCAACTTTCCGCCCCTCCAGGAGAAGCTCGCGCTTCCGGAGGGCCACGTGACGTACGGGGCGGCGATGCTCGGCTACCCGGCCGTCCGCTACGCCCGCCTGCCGCTCCGCCGCGAGCCGCCCACCGAGTGGCGGGGGTAGATGCCCACTTACTCCGAGCGCCCAGGCGCCGCCGCGGGCCCTCGTCCTCGTCTCAGTCCACCGACCCTAGTGTCCCGTGCGGTTAATTCGCGCGTAACGATGGATAGGACGAACGGCGGCGAATCAGCGCCGTTCGTCCCCCGCTGCGGCTGAATTACAGGCCAGAACTACCCAAACGGGACACTAGCGCACGTCGTCTCCCGGGCCGCCTCTGCGCCTCCTCGCGCGGCTGCCGGGAACCCGTGGCTCATCTCTTGCTGTAGCGTGCCGGCGAACCCGGGCGGACCGGCCCGCTCGGCTGGAAACGCCTTCCGGAAGGCCTTTCCGGTCCGGAGCGAGCCGGGCGGTGCCCCGGGGGCTCTCTACAATTTTGTAAGTTCAGGCTAGAAGAAACGACCATTTTGTCGCCGCCGTGTTTTCCGCCGCCGGCGTCGCACCGACCGGCTATAGGCCGTTCCGGGCCGTTAGCTGTTAGCGCTTAGTGGTCGGTTCCAAAAATATGGTGACATATCGGCTACGACTCACGCTACCGCCAAGGTCGGTTTCTCCTCAAGGGTAACTCGTAGCAGGAGCCGCTCCAGATCGGCGCGCGTGAACTTCCACTGGAACG
>JACRCS010000460.1 GCA_016218905.1 Deltaproteobacteria bacterium | reverse complement strand
CGAGGAGGTGGGTTTTGGAAGGTGTGGTTCGCTGGCCCAGGGAGTTCGAGGACGAGTACCGGCGCCGGGGATATTGGCAGGATGTCGCCTTCGGCGAGCACCTGGACCGCGTCGTAGAGGCATACGCCGACCGGGCCGCTCTGGCCTACGACGGCAGGGACATCAGCTACCGGGAGATGGGTGAGGGGGTCGACCGGATCGCTTGTCTCCTGGCCGAGCTGGGGGTCAACACCTACGATCGCGTCGTGATGCAGCTCTTCAATGTGCCGGAGCTCGTCTACGTCTTCTACGCCTGCCTGAAGATCGGCGCGATCCCGATCTGCTCGCTTCCGACCCACCGCTCGGCGGAGATCGGTTTCCTGGCGCGGGAGACGCAGGCGCGGGTGCACGTCATCCCCGGCGGCGAGGTGAAGGGCTTCGACTACGACGAGTTCGCCGTCGTCATGCGGAAGGAGGCGCCGAGCCTCGAGTTCCTCCTCACCCTGGGAGAGCCCAAACAGCCGGGCGCGGCTTCCCTTCGGCGATCGCTGGAGCGGCCCCTCGACCAGGGAACGGTGCGGGGGAGGCTCTCGCGCTTCTCGCCCGATCCCGCCGAGCCGGTCGTCTTTCAGCTTTCGGGCGGCACTACCGGAACGCCGAAGCTGATCCCGCGCACCCACAACGACTACTACTACAACGCCAAGGCTGTGGCTGCGGCCCTCGGGCTGACGCAAGACGACCGGGTCCTCATCCCGATGCCGCTCATGCACAACGGACCTATCGTCAACGGCCTCCTGCCGTGTCACCTTCTCGGCGCCTGCTGCGTGCTCACCGAGTCCTTCTCGCCGGAGTCGATCCTGCGCGCGATCTCCTCCAGCAGGGTCACCATCCTGGGGAGCGTCGTCGTCCTCATGTACCGGATGCTGGAGTGTCCGAAGGAGCTCCGGGAGAAGTACGACCTGGGCTCCGTCCGGCTCATCTGGTGGTCGGGAAACATCCCTCCGGAGGACCAGCTGAAGCTGAAGGAGATGTTCGGCGGATGCGACTTGGGGCAGAACTACGGGATGGCCGAAGGCCTGATCTGTCTGACCCGAAGCTCGGACCCGATGGAGACGAAGATGGGCACCGTGGGCAGGCCCGTATCCGAGGGCGACGAGGTCCGGCTGATGGATGTCGACACGGGGCGGGAAGTGGCGGTCGGGGAGGTCGGAGAGCTCTGGTGCAGAGGCCCGTACACGATCCGAGGCTACTACAAGGCGCCCGAGCGAAACCTGGAAGCCTTTTCGCCGGACGGCTTCTACAAGACCGGGGATCTGGCCCGGAAGGATGCCCAGGGGAACTACGCCTGGGCCGGGCGGGTCAAGGACTGCATCAGCCGAGGCGGCGAGAAGATCAACGCCGAGGAGGTCGAGGTCTGCATCCGGAGCTTCCGCAAGGTAAGGGAAGTCGCGGTGGTCGCGATGCCGGACAGGACCCTGGAAGAGAGGGTCTGCGCCTTCGTCGTGCCGCACGAGGGAGTGAAGATGAGCCTCGAGGAGCTCAATGCCTTCCTCGTCACCCATTCGGGAATCGCCGGCTTCAAGGTTCCGGAGCGCCTGGAGCTCGTGCCGGAGCTGCCGACGACGAAGGTCGGCAAGGTCGACAAGAAGGCCCTCCGCGCGAGGATCGCCGAAACGTTGAAGGCGGAGGCGAAAGGATGAGCCGCCATCTCGAGGGGAGGGTGGCGGTGGTCACCGGGTCCGGCCACGGCGTCGGCAAGGCCGTCGCGCTGGCAATGGGAAGAGAAGGAGCGAGCGTCGTCACCAACGCGCGCAGGGCGGAGATGGCCCAAGCCGCGGCGGACGAGATCGTCCGGGAGGGCGGCGTAGCCACGGCCTTCGCCTGCGACGTCTCCGACTTCAAGGCCTCCGGAGAGCTCATCCGGACCGCGGTGGAGCGGTTCGGCCGCGTCGACATCCTCGTCAACAACGCCGGCAACATGCGCCCGCGGGTGATCTGGCGGATGACCGAGGAGGAGTGGGACTCGGTGATCGCGGTGCACCTGAAGGGCACGTTCAACTGCATCCGCCACGCCTCCGTGCACATGAAGGAGCAGGGATACGGCCGGATCGTGAACACCATCTCGGGGGCGTGGCTCGGGATCCCGGGAAACGGCAACTACAGCGCGGCCAAGGCAGGCACCGTGGGCTTGACCCTGACCGTCGCGGAGGAGATGGCCCGCTACGGGGTGACCTGCAACTGCTACGGGCCGATCGCGGATACCGACGACGGGAAAGGCATGCTGGACAAGGAGGCCTTCGTCGCTCTCCATCGGAGGCGCTTCGAGGAGGGTTACGAGAGCCGAAGGGAGTTCAACCAGTTGACGAATGCGCCGACTCCTGACTCCGTGCCGCCGCTGCCCGTGTATCTCTGTTCCGAAGAAGCGGCAAAGGTCACGGGCAGGATCTTCATGGTTTGCGGCAACGATATCAGCATCTGCTCCATCAGGAACGACGACCGGGTGCTCTATAAGCGGGAGGGGCCGTGGAGCTTCGAGGAGCTCTCGGAGTACGTACAACAAGTGCTGCTAACGTAGCGAGAGTGAACGAGGAGGGCCCCGAATGTTGTACGTAGGTGTGGATACGGGCGGCACATTCACCGATGTCGTCGCGATGAGCGACTCCGGAGCCGTTCATACCGCCAAGTCGCCTACCACTGTAGGTGAGTTGGAGAAGGGCGTCTTTGAGGCCTTACGCTTGGTTGCTGCTGAACGCGGCCAATCGTTGGAAGAGTTCCTTCCGGAGGTGGCGCGGGTCGGATACAGCACGACGCAAGCCACCAATGCCCTCATCGAGCGCAAGGGAGCCGAGACCTGGCTCATAACGACTCAAGGCTTTCGAGACACGATCTTCTGCAGCGGATCATGGGTTTTACGGCCCACATGCCGCGCGAGCGTCTGGGAATGTACTGTGAGCGGCGATACCCCGACCCGATCGTGCCGAGGACACGGGTACGCGAGGTGCCCGAGCGGGTGGATCAAGCCGGCAGGGTGCTGCTGCCGTTGGACGAGAACGCGGTCCGGAGCGTCGTGGAGGAAGCGTCGGCTTCTGGCGCCGAAGCGATCGCCGTCTGCCTGCTGTGGTCCTTTCGCAATCCCTCACACGAGTTGCGGATACGGGAAATCATCCGCGAGGTCGCCGGTGACCGCGTAGCCGTGAGCCTGTCGAGCGAAGTCAGCCCGGTGATCGGCGAGTACGAGCGGACTTCCAGCACGTTGATCAGTGCCTACCTGGCACCTGCTGCTCGGAGTCACTACCGGCGCGTTGAAAAGATGCTGAGCGACAGCGGCTTCAGGGGCAACTTCAGCGTACTCAACAGCCTGGGCGGCGTCATCCCTGCCAGTGACGCTGCAGAGCGAGCGGTGCTCACCGTCTTGAGCGGCCCCACCGGAGGAGTGACAGGTTCCCGCTACCTGGCGCAAACGTTGGGACACTCCAATGTGATCACGAGCGACATGGGTGGAACGAGCTTCGACGTGAGCGTCATCGTGCAAGGCCAGCCCTTGATTGCACTCGGAAAGGAGACTTCCGGTTATCACTGCAGTACCCCGATGGTCGACATCGCCACCATCGGAGCCGGAGGCGGCTCGATCGTTACGGTGCGCGGCGGGCTCATCAAGATCGGGCCTGAAAGCGCAGGGTCGATTCCTGGACCGGTCTGTTACGGTCGAGGCGGCGCCCGACCTACGGTGACGGACGCGGACGTCGTGTTGGGCATCGTCGACCCCGAAAACTTCCTCGGAGGACGAATGAAGCTCGACGCGCGGGCCGCTGCACGCGCAATCCAGGAGCAGGTCGCCGATCCGCTCGGCATCGGTCTCGAAGAAGCGGCAGCCGGGATTCGTCGGATCGTCGACTCGCAGATGGCTGACCTGCTCCGCGAGGTGACGGTCAACCGCGGCCACGACCCCCGCAACTTCGTCCTCTACGCATACGGGGGCGCCGGCCCGACCCACGCCGCCGGGTACGGACGGGAACTCGGGATTCGCCAGATCATCGTGCCGGCGACCTCCATGGTCCATTCGGCCTACGGTGCTCTGGCCTCCGACACCCTCTTCTCCGCCGAACGCAGTCGCGTGCTCGCTGGCCGGGCAGACGGCTTGGGGATCGACGCGAAGGCGGTCGAGGAGGAGTTCCAGGCGCTCGAAACGCAATGCGAGGCTGCCTTGGAAGCGGCCGGTTTTGGCGAGACCGACCGCGAGTTGAGGCGATTTGCCGAGATTCGCTATCGCATGCAGACCCACCAGTTGATGGTTCCGGTGCCGCTCGGTCGGATCACGGCCGATCTCGTCGGCGTCATCGCGGCGCGCTTCGCGAAGTCGTACGAGGAAACCTACGGGCAAGAGTCCGCCTTTACCTTGGCGGGGATCGAGATCGTGACCTTTAGAGTGGAGGGGGTCGGACGTACGCCAAAGCCCGCCTTTGCCACGTTGGCGGGAAAGGAGCGAGCCGTGCGCCGACAGCGGATGATCTATCGAGAAGAGACCAAGCGACGCGAGCCTGTCGCCGTTCTGGACTGGCGGGGTCTCGCGATCGGCGAGCGGGTGGACGGGCCGACGATCATAGAGCATCCGAGCACAACCGTAGTCGTGGGACAGGCACAGTGCGCCACTATGGACCAATTCGGCAACTTGGTCATCGAAGAAGGTGGTGTAGCATGAAAGAGATGCCCACTGAAGCGACGGGTCGAGAGAAAGTGGATCCAATCACCTTCGAGGTAGTGCGCCATAAGCTTAGCGCAATCAACGAAGAGCAGGCGATTACGATCCGGCGGGTATCCGGCTCTCCGATCGTAACAGACGTCGCAGATTTCAATACGGGTATCTACGGGCCCTACGGCGAGGTCGTCGCCATGGGATGGCATGTGGGATTCAAATCCGGCTGCATGTCTGGAATGATCAGAACCGTCGTCGACAGCTACCACGACAATCCCGGCATCAACCAGGGCGACATGTTCGTCTTGAATGACCCCTACTGCGGCGCGCTCCATCAGCCGGACGTCGCGGTGCTCGCTCCAGTCCTGTACGAGGACCGGATCGTCGCGTGGGTGGGGGCAGACGCACACGAGATCGACGTCGGCGGGATGGCCTTCGGCGGTCTGCAGATGGACGCTCACGACGTTCAGCAAGAGGGGCTGCTCTTGCCCGGCGTCAAGCTGGTCGAACACGGCAGGCTCCGGGAGGACATCTGGCGCATGATCATGGGTATGGTGCGGATTCCGCCCATGGTCGCACTGGACCTCAAGGCGATGATCTCCGCCAACAGGATCGCCACCCGACGCATGCTGGAGATCATCGACAAGTACGGAGTCCAGACCGTCGAGTCGGTGATGCGCAATGAGATCTCTGCGTCGGAGCGACAGTTCCGAGCGAGGTTGCGGTCACTTCCCGACGGCATCTTCCGGTCGGTCGACTTCATCGAGCACGACGGTCATCGGAACAACCTGTACAAGATCGCTCTGTCCCTGGAAAAGAGGGGCGACCGCTTGCTGGTGGACATGACGGGCAGCAGCCGGCAAGCACCCGGACCGATCAATTGCGCGATGAACGGTCTTCGAGGCGCTGTCATGGCCGGCATGCTGCCGATCCTGGCACCGGACATTCGGTGGAACGACGGCGTGTTCTCGGCCGTCGAGATCTCCGCTCCGGAAGCATCCATCGTCAACGCCGCGCGTCCGGCGCCCGTCTCCGCCGCGACGACGAACGCCATGTTCCAAACCCATAACGCCATGCAGTCGGCGGCGTCCCGTCTCGGCGCGTACCACGGGGGG
>JACRCS010000459.1 GCA_016218905.1 Deltaproteobacteria bacterium | reverse complement strand
TCGAGCAGCCGTAGAAAGGCCCGAAACGCCCCTTGCGGACGAGGATCTCGCCTGTCCGGCATTCCGGGCAGGCGACGGTGGTCGAGGTGACCGGCTTTGCCGGGCGGTACCGGCAGGCGGGGTAGTTCGTGCAGCCGACGTAGTCGCCGAAACGCCCGTGCTTTTGGGCCAGATCGTGCCCGCACGCGGGGCACTTCTCTCCGGTCGGGCGGTCGGGACGCGCTTCGGCCTTCCCGTTCGCCACTTTGACCGCGACCGTGCTGCGGCAGTTCGGGTAGGCGGTGCAGCCGAGGAACGACGAACCGTCGCGCCCCGTCCGGAGCTTCATCGGGCTGCTGCACTCCTCGCACGTCTGCCCTTCCAGCTCGGAAGCGTCGACCGCGTCCTCCTCGGGCTCGGGCATGTCGACCGTGAAATCGCAGGCCGGGTAGCCGGCGCAAGCCACGAAGAGGCCGTTTTTCCCCATCCGGAGACGCAGGTCGTCGCCGCTCTTCGGGCACTTGTCCCCGAGCCCTTCCGGGAGCGGGACGTCGGGCAGGTGCTTCTTCACGTCGGCGAACGGGAGTCCCGCCTTGACGGAGACCATCTTCTTGAGCGCCAGGTCGCGGTCCTTGCGGAAGCGGTCGTCGAACTCGGAGACCGCCTTTCTCCAGTCGAGCTTCCCTTCCTCGACCTCGTCGAGCTCCTCTTCCATCCGGGCCGTGTACTCGGTCTGGAAGAAGTCGTCGAAGCCCTCCTTCATCAGGTCGACGACGAGACGCCCGAGGAGCGTGGGGAGGAAACGGCGGTCCTTCTTCCGCACGTACTCGCGATCCTCGATCTTCCGGATGATCTCGGCATAGGTCGAGGGCCGGCCGATGCCGTTCTCCTCGAGGAACTTCACGAGCGATGCTTCGTTGAACCGCGGCGGGGGCTGTGTCTCGTGGTCCTCGACCGAGGCGTCGGCGAGGCTGAGGACGTTCCCTTCCGCGAGCTGGGGGAGGCGGACCTTCCCTTCCTCGGCCTCGCCCCCGTCCCCTTCGGTCTCCTCTGTCTCGGAGGCCTGGCCGTAGACGCGGAGCCAGCCCGCATCCTTCAGGACGGAGCCGCTGGCGCGAACACCGGCCTTCTCCGGGCTCCCGCCCTTCACCGCCTCGATCTCGACGGTCGTGACGTCGGAAACGGACGGCGTCATTTGCGAGGCGACGAAGCGGTTCCAGACCAGCTTGTAGAGCTTCAGCTCGTCGGCCGACACGTCTCCGGCGACCGTCTCCGGCGGCAGGTCCATCATCGTCGGGCGGATCGCCTCGTGGGCGTCCTGGGCGTCCTTCTTCTGCCTGAACCGGCGGGGCTCGGCGGGGAGGGAATCGGCCCCGAAGGTGGCGCCGATGTAGGAACGCACCGCCCCGAGAGCCTCCTCGGAGACCCGCGTCGAGTCGGTACGCATGTAGGTGATGAGGCCGACGGAGCCGCGGCCAGAGATCGTCTTGCCCTCGTAGAGCCGCTGGGCCACCTGCATGGTCCGGCGAACCGTGAAGCCGAGCGATCGCGCCGCCCCCTGCTGGAGCTTGGAGGTCGTAAAGGGCGGGACCGGGTTCGTCCGCTTCTCGCGCGCCTCGACGGAGACGACCCTGAGGACGGAGCCGCGAAGGTGCTCGAGGACCTCCTCGGCCGCCGAGTGGGTCGCCAGGCGCGGGTCGGTGCCGTCGAACTTCAGCTTCTCGCCGCGCCAGGAGATGGTCCGGGCCGGAAAGAGGGTCTCCCCCTTGGCGAGCTGGAGCGGGACGGAGAAGTACGGCACGGGGCGGAAGCGCTCCCTGTCCGCCTCGCGCTCCACGATGATCCGCAGCGCCACCGTCTGGACGCGCCCCGCCGAGAGGCCCCGCCAGACCTTCTTCCAGAGGAGGTCGGAGACCTCGTACCCGACGAGCCGGTCGATGATTCGGCGCGCCTGCTGCGCGGCGACCCGGTTCGTGTCGATCTCGCCCGGGCTCGCGATCGCTTTCTGGATGGCGCTCTTCGTGATCTCGTGGAACTCGGCGCGGTGGAAGCGCGCCGTGGGCGCCGAGGGACGGAGGAGCTCCTCGAGGTGCCAGCAGATCGCCTCTCCCTCGCGGTCGGGGTCGCCCGCGAGGTAGATGTCGTCGGCGGCTTTCGCGTGCCGCTTCAGGTCGGCGATCGTCTTTTGCTTGCCGGGAAGGACCTCGTACGTCGGCTCGTACCCGGCTTCCCGGTCGACCGAAATCCCCTTGCGGGGGAGATCCCGGACGTGTCCGTAGCAGGCGAGGACGGAGAAGTCCTTCCCGAGGAACTTCCCGAGGGTGGCGGCTTTCGCGGGGGATTCGACGATGACGAGTGACTTCGACATGCGGCCGGCTACGATGCCACGGTTGTCAAGCCCGGGGGCGCCGCCCGGTGAAAAGAGCCCCCGGGAGGGCCTCTGCGAGCCCCTCCAGCTCGAGCAGGACGAGGGCGGCCGACAGGCGGGACGCCGTGAGCCCCGTCTCGGCCGCGAGGGCGTCGGCGTCGCGTGGCTCGGAGGTGTCGAGGGCGAGGAGGACGCGCGCGGCGTCGGGGTCGTCGGGCGGGCGACGCGTGGCGTCCGGACCGGGGAAACCTCCCGGGCGGAGGCGGCAGAGGTCCTCGTCGGGGAGCTCGCGAAGGACGTCGGCCGCGTCGCGGACGAGGATCGCCCCGTCCTTCAGCAGGGCATTCGACCCGGAGGCGTGCTCGCCGATCACGGGGCCGGGGACGGCGGCGCCGTCACGCCCGGCCTCGGCCGCGCAGCGCGCCGTGATGAGGGAGCCGCTCTTCAGGGCCGCCTCGACGACGACGACCACCCGCGCGCAGCCGGCGATGA
>JACRCS010000458.1 GCA_016218905.1 Deltaproteobacteria bacterium | reverse complement strand
GGTTCGGCGAGGTCTTCGGCCGGGAGCCCGTCGAGGCGCCCCTGCCCGCCGCGGCCGCTTCGGAGGCGTAGGCCGCGCGACCTATACTCCCCGCTTCCGAAGGGGAGGTCCCGCATGTGCCTCGGTGTCCCCGCCCAGGTCGTTCGCATCGACGAGAGCCCCGTCGGCATGACCATGGGAGTCGTCAGCTTCGGTGGCGTGACGAAGGAGATCTGTCTCGCCTACGTCCCCGAGGCGGTCGTCGGCGACTACGTCCTCGTCCACGTCGGCTTTGCGATCTCGAAGATCGACGAGGACCACGCGAAGGAAGTCTGGGAAGTCCTCCAGCAGATGGGAGAGCTCTCGGGCCCGGAGAGCCCGACGAAGGCGGACGCCCCTTGAAGTTCGTCGACGAGTACCGCAACGAGGCGGACGTCCGGAAGGTCGCCGACTCGATTCGCGCCCTCGTCACCCGCCCCTGGACCCTCATGGAGATCTGCGGCGGGCAGACGCACACCCTCATCAAGTACGGGCTCGACCGGATGCTTCCCGACCTCGTCTCGCTCGTCCACGGGCCAGGCTGTCCCGTCTGCGTCACGCCGCTCGAGCTGATCGACCGCGCTATCGCCATCGCCCGGCGCCCCGAGGTCACCTTCACGTCGTTCGGCGACATGCTCCGCGTCCCTGGCTCCGAGCTCGACCTCCTCTCGGTGAAAGCCCGCGGCGGCGACGTCCGGATGCTCTACTCGCCGCTCGACGCGGTCCGCCTCGCGCAGAAGCTGCCGGAGCGCCAGGTCGTCTTCTTCGCCGTCGGTTTCGAGACGACGGCTCCCGCCATCGCCGGTGCGCTTCTCGAAGCCGAGCGTCTCGACCTTCCGAACCTCTCGGTCCTCGTGTCGCACGTCCTCGTCCCGCCCGCGATGGAGGCGATCCTCTCCTCCTCCGCCTGCCGCGTGCAGGGTTTCCTCGCCGCGGGGCACGTCTGCACGGTGATGGGGACGCACGAGTACGACCCGATCGCCCAGAAGTATCGGATCCCGCTCGTCGTCACCGGTTTCGAGCCGCTCGACCTGATGGTCGGCATACGGATGACCCTCGCGGCCCTGGAGGAGGGGCGGCACGGGGTCGAGATCCAGTACTCCCGTTGCGTCTCGCCCGCCGGCAACCTCCCGGCCCAGAAGCTCCTCTCCGAGGTCTTCGAGGCGTGCGACAGGCCGTGGCGCGGCATCGGCGTCATCCCGAAGAGCGGCTACGCCCTGACCCCCCGTTTCCTCAGGTTCGACGCGGCGAAGCGCTTCGACGTCGAGACCGTCACCGCCGAGGAGCCGGCGGTCTGCATCGCCGGGTCGATCCTCCAGGGGCTCGCCAAGCCGCGCGACTGTGCCGCCTTCGGCAAGGAGTGCAAGCCCGAGAAGCCGCTCGGCGCGCCGATGGTCTCCTCCGAGGGGGCCTGCGCGGCCTACTTCTCCTACGGCCGCGAATGAGGAGCGGACCAGTTCGATGAGCGACGACCTCGGCGAGAAGCTCCTGGCGCTCTCCTGCCCCGTCCCCGTCTCCGAGTACCCCCGAATCCTCCTCGGGCACGGCGGTGGCGGGCGCCTCTCCCAGATGCTCGTCGAGAAGATGTTCGCGGCCTCCTTCGACAACGCCGCGCTCTCGGAGATGCACGACGGCGCGGTCCTGCCCGTCCCGGCCGGCCGCCTCGCCTTCTCGACCGACTCGTTCGTCGTCCGCCCCTACTTCTTCCCGGGCGGCGACATCGGCTCCCTCGCCGTCCACGGCACCGTGAACGACCTCGCGATGTGCGGGGCGCGGCCGCTCGCCCTCTCCTCGGCTCTCATCCTCGAGGAAGGGCTCCCGATGGAGGACCTCTGGAAGATCACCCGGTCGATGGCCGAGGCGGCGAGGGCCGCGGGCGTCTCCATCGTCACGGGAGATACGAAGGTCGTCGACCGCGGAAAGGGAGACGGCATCTTCGTCAACGTCTCCGGCGTCGGCATCGTCCCCGACGGCGTCGAGATCTCGCCGCGAAGGGCCAGGCCTGGCGACGTCCTTCTCGTCTCCGGCGCGATCGCCCAGCACGGTATCGCGATCATGGCGCTGCGCGAAGGGCTCGAGTTCGGGACGACGGTCACGACCGACTCCGCGCCGCTGAACGGGATGGTCTCGAGCCTGCTCGAGGCCCTCGGCCTCGGCGTCCACGTCCTGCGCGACCCGACGCGGGGCGGCGTCGCCTCAGTCCTGAACGAGATCGCGAAGGCCGCCGGTGTCGGCGTCACGATCTCCGAGGCAGCGATTCCCGTCGCCGAAGAGGTGCGCGGAGCCTGCGAGATCCTCGGGCTCGACCCTCTCTACGTCGCCAACGAGGGAAAGCTCCTCGCGTTCGTCGCCCCCGAGCGGGCCGACGAGGCCCTCGCCGTGCTGCGTGCGCACCGCTACGGCGCAGAGGCGGCGATCGTGGGCGAGGTGACCGGAGAGCATCCCGGGAGAGTCGTCCTGAAAAGCCGTGTCGGCGGCCGGCGCGTCGTCGACCTCCTGACGGGCGACCAGCTCCCGCGGATCTGCTGAGCCGGCGGGTCAGCGCGACCGCTCGGGTCGGGACGGCTGCTCGCGCTCTTCGCGGCGACGGCAAAGGCCGTCGACCATCTCGTCGACGCTGGCCCTCGGCAGGGCCTTGGGGCCGCTTCCGGGGCCCGAGGCGGTGACATGGGCGTCTTCAAGGCACTCGTTCACCGAGCACCCCTCGCAGAGGAAGTACTCGGTCCCCACGGGAAGCCGAGGTTCCGGGGCGGCTGCCAGGAGCTGAACGCCTCGGCCCGTCACGGTCTCCCGCGTCAGGAGGGCCGCGCCGACGAGGTCGTTGACGGCCCGGGAGACGGTGGCCCGCGACCACCCTTTCTTCCCGAACTGCTCGGCCAGCTCGGCGAGGGTGACGGGCGCGCCCGCGCGCTGGAGACCCCAAAGGACGGCGATGCGCGACGGCGTGATCACCAGGCCCGCGAGCCGGAGAACCTCGCGGAGGCGAAGGACCTCGATTCGCGTCAGCTCGACTCCCCAGCGGGGTTCGGCGATCGCTGGAGGGGACGTCCGTCGCGTCGGCACGGCAGAGGTGTAACATGGCTGGTTTTCCCGGGCAAGCACGCGCTGACTGCTCATTTCCCTTTTAGCCCTTTCCATCCTGAATCCCCGCCCCCACCAGCCCCCCTTGCAGCCGTTCCCCGACTCGGGAACCGGCTCGGACCGGCCTACTTCTTCTTTTCCACCCGGATCCGCTCCGCATCGAGGCCGGGATAGAGGGCCTCGAAGAACGCGAACAGCTCCCGCGCCTTCGGG
>JACRCS010000457.1 GCA_016218905.1 Deltaproteobacteria bacterium | reverse complement strand
GATCAGGCGCTCGCAGAGGGAGTGACGATCGAAGCCGGCTGGGGGCCGCTGCGGGTCGTGCCGGCTGAGGGCGGCGGCGTGGCCGGAATCGAACTGGGCCGCTGCCTGGCCCTGTGCGACGAGACAGGCCGATTCAGCCCGTGCCTCGATCCAGGCGACAGGAAGGTCCTGCCGGCAGACACGGTCATCCTCGCCGTGGGACAGGCCCCCGATCGCTCCTTCGCGCCGCCGGGACTGGGGATCACCGGAAGCGGCACCGTCGAGGCCGATCCACTGACCGGCGAGACGACTCTTCCCGGTGTATTTGCCGGAGGCGACGTCGTCTCGGGCCCGGCAACCGTCGTGAAGGCGATTGCCGCCGGGAAGAGGGCGGCCGTCTCGATCGATCGCTATCTGAGGGGGGAGGATCTGAGGGAAGGGCGCAATCTCATCCCGGAGCGGGTGAAGACCCCCCCAAGAGACGGCATCCCAAAAGCAGCGCGCCGGGAGAGCCCGCTCCTCCCGCTGCCCGAAAGGGCCGGGAACTTCCGAGAGGTGGCGCTCGGATTCGACGAAGAGCTGGCCTACCCCGAAGCGGGGCGGTGCATGACCTGCGGAAGCAGGGCCGTCGTGCGGTCGGGAGGGGAAGAGTGCCGGCTCTGTCAGGCCTGCGAGCGCAATTGCCCCCAAAAGGCCGCAGCGATCCTTCCAGCCGGCAGCACCGAACCCTACGTCCGGATCGCCGACTCCTGGGAGGAGATCGCGGCTTGGATCGGCGCGGACGCCGCAGCCCTGAAAGCGACGGTGAACGGGTACAACGCGGCCTGCGATCGAGGCCATGACTCCATCTTCGCCAAGGACAGGCGACACCTCCTGCCCCTCCGGGCGACACCGTACTACGCGATCAAACTCGGCGTCGAATACCTGGACACCATTGGGGGCATCAAGATCAACGAGCGCATGGAGGTGCTTTCCGTCGAAGGGAGCGCGATCCCGGGCCTCTACGCGGCGGGGATCGACACCGGAGGGTGGGTCGGAGACACCTACTGCGTACAGCTCGCCGGCACGACCTTCGCCTTCTCCATCAACTCCGGCCGCATTGCCGGGGAAAACGCCGCCCAGCTGAAGGCGACGCGGTGGTCGGCGGCGGGCCGGGGGGTGTAGGCGCAGCGCTCGCGGCTGCGCGAAATGGAGTGCGTCACCGACCCGCAGTTTGAGTCGCTGGGCACCCTGGGGAGCTGAGAAAGAATGAGGCTGCGATACCGATGAATGTCCTCGTGATCTACTTCTCCCAGTCCGGGGGCACGAAGAAGATAGCTCGGGCGATCCATGCCGGCCTGAGACCCCTGGTCGACCGGTGCACCCTGAAGAGCCTGCCCCAGGTACAACCAAGAGAACTGTTGGAGTATGACGTGATTGCGCTCGGGAGCGCCGTCTGGGGCGGCGTCCCTCTGCACGTGAAACGGTTCGTTCAGGCATGGCCTCCCTTGAGGGGTAGGCACGCCTTTACGTTTTCCACTCACGGAGCCAAGCCGGAACGATTCTTTCCGACCATGATCAGGCTCCTGAACCGGAAGGGCCTCACGGTCCTCGGGGCGCGCGACTGGTATGGGAGCGTCCACCATCCACTGCTTCCGAAGCCTTACCTCACCGACGGCCATCCCGACGAGATCGACTTGAGAGAGGCGGCGGACTTCGGGAGAGAGATGGCCGGTGTGAGCGGGAGGGTCGCTGCCGGAGAGAAGGGGCTCATTCCCGCCATCCCGCCGATGCCCCCTCCGCGGACCTTGAAGCGACCCATGACCCGCAAGAAGCTCGATCCGAGCAAATGCCGTTACCCGGAGTGCACGCTCTGCGTCGACCACTGCCGACTCCAGGTGATCGACCTATCGACCTCCCCTCCCTCCTTCCCGGAGAAGTGCCCGCCCTGCTACTTCTGCGAACTGATCTGTCCGACGGGTGCCATCGAGGCGGATTACCAAGGCGACGCCAAGCTCGAGACCGGAAGGGCGCGCGCAATGTTCATCGAGGCGCTCGATCGGGCGGAAGCGGAAGGACGCTTCCGCAGACATGTCCCCCTGGAGGAGGTCGGGTGGGAGACCCCCTACTACCTGGTGAACCGTGCGCGCCCCAGATGCGTCGTCGCCGAGGCTGAAGACGAAGAGACGGATGGCGGGGAGACCTCGCTGAGCTGAGTCCTCGCCGAAACCCGGGGGGAGGCTCGGGAGGCTCGGGGGACGTTGTCAGTTTGACAGTTGTACCGCCCTTCGCCGACCGGAAGGGTCCCTTTTCCCGAGTCCGACGGGACCGGTCCGAGGCATGTTGGTGATGGTCTCGCGTCGTGAACGTCCGGTCCCATTTGCACCTCCGGCCGCACCGAGTCGGGACTCCGGGAGGGCTGCCGCCGCAGGGCCGAGCCCGTTCGAGGCCCCCTCAAGCCTCCTCAAGCCACATATTAGGGCTGAACCGTGAGACTTCGGCGGAGGGACGAGCGGTGAGAGGCATAGAGAACATCCCATGGCTCTACGACGGGATGACCGCCATCATGGATCTTCTGGGACTCAGGACCTGGCGCCGGGCGCTAGTGGCCGACGTCGGTGGCCCCGTGCTTGAAGTCGGCTGTGGGACGGGACGGAATCTACCCCTTTACGGTTGCAGAGCTCGGGTGGTCGGCCTGGAACCGGACGAGGCCGCTCTCGCCCGTGCGCGTCGGCGGAGGCCGGGAACCACTCTCGTCTTGGGCAGCGTGGAGGCGCTTCCCTTCCGCTCGCGGTCTTTCGGCACTGTTGTGAGCAGCCTGGTATTCTGCAGCGTCAACGATCCCGCTGCTGGGCTCCGCGAGGTGCGCCGCGTCTTGAAACCTGAGGGCGAACTCAGGATGTTGGAGCACGTACGGGACCCCCGACCCCGCTGGGGAACGCTCCAGGATGCTCTTCAGCCCATCTGGACGCGGGTCACCGGCGGGTGCCGGCCCAACCGGAGGACCGAGATGACGGTAATGGCGGCCGGTTTTCTCGTCACAGTCGATCCGCGCTCCAACCGGGTATTGAGGCTATTCCGTGGGAGGATTCCTCCCGGACCTCCATCCAGGCGCAGAGCGTAGTCCGTGCCGGTCTTCCTGCCGATCACGGGCCGCGGTGAAGAGCCCGCACGAGAGTCCTTAGGATGGTCACCCCTGCGGCGCTGGCCGGTCCGGGACTGCCCTCATAAGGCAGCCGTTCCCGTTTACCTTGTAGACGCGCCATCTTCCTTTCCCAGAAGGCCCGTTCGCCTCCTCTCGCGGTACCGCCAAGGCTTCCCGGCCAGCTCAACGTGACGGCCTCGGTAACTGACACGCCTTGTAAGTTACCAGGGTTGCGAGTTAGCATCGGGGGATGGATGCTTTCGTAAATCGGCAGGAGGAATTGGCAGCCCTCGATCGCTGGTGGACGGGCAGCGGTCGCGGACTCGCGCTGGTCTGGGGCCGCAGGCGAGTCGGCAAGACCCGCCTCATCGCGCGGTTCGCCGAAGACAAGAGAGCGATCTTCCACACCGGCGCCGGCAGGCCGATCGCAGACGAGCTGAGGGTTCTCTCTTCAGCCGCGGGGGCGGCGCTGCCGGGGGGCATTCGCGATCTCGCCGCACGCCCCTTCTCGAGTTGGGACGACGCGTTGGAGTCGCTCGCCGGCCAAGCCGATCGAGAAACGCTGCTGCTCGTCCTCGACGAGTTCCCCGAGCTCGCCGCCTCGACCCCGGAGCTGCCTGGAATCCTTCGTGCGTTCTGGGATCGGGTCGGGGGGCGCACCAGGCTGAAGGTTCTTCTCTGCGGCTCAGTGGTCCGGACGATGGTGGCCATACAGGAGGAGCGCGCACCGCTCTACGGCCGCTTCGATCTCTCACTGCTCGTTCACCCTTTCCGGCCCCACGAGGCCGCGCTCATGCTGCCCGACCTGTCCCCGGACGTCCGGGCACTTGTATGGGGGCTTTTGGGCGGAATCCCCTTGTATCTCTCCTGGTGGAACGGGCAGCGCTCCGTTTCATGGAACCTGCGACACCTCTTCTGCACGCCGGGCGCCCCTCTCCTGACGGAAGGCCAGCTCCTCCTCGCGACAGAGGCAGATCTCGCGGGCCTCGGCGGCATGGTGCTTCGCGCCGTGGCAGCGGGGCGAACCAAATACGGCGAGATCAAGGATGCCGTCGGAGCAGAGCCCGCACGCACCTTGGACCGTCTCACAGAGCTCCGGCTGATCGAGCGGCTGACACCCGTCACCGAGGACCCCGCAAACACCCGTCGCAGATCCTACCGCCTAGCCGATAACTTCCTCGCTTTTTGGCTTGGCGTCATCGATCGCCACCGCAGCGAGATCGAGCGAGGCCTGGGCGACAGCATTGCCGGCGTGATTGCCGGCCAGTTGGACGATTGCATGGGCGCCCCCTGGGAGGAAGCGTTTCGGGCACATCTACGGAGGCTCGCAGGCTCGGACGCTCTGTTCCCAGGCGTGGTAGCGGTGGGATCCTGGTGGTCGACGGATGGCCGAACCGAGATTGACGCAGTCGTCCTCGCCGGGCGCGGGCGAGAGCCTGTCATGGTCGGAGAGGCAAAATGGGCTCGCAAGGTCGATGGCGCTCGGCTCGCTCCAGATTTGAAGCGCAAGGCAGAGGCGCTGCCTCGCCGCCGCGAGCCCCTGGCCTACGCCCTCTGCGCACGAGAGGAAGTCGTAGGCGCGCCCGAGGGCACTTTAGTCGTTACCGCCAACGAGATCTTCAGTCCGGATTGAGCCTGGTTTTGTTCACCTGGATGTCCCCGGTTCGCGCACGCTCTCACGAGGTGGGCGGATCGTGGAGCCCAGGAGGGGCGGGAACGATCACGCAGGAGGCGCGGGAGCGACCCGGCAGCCATCTCCCCCGGGCGCGAGCGGCGGCTTTCCCGGACGGGCACGAGGTAACGGGCCTTGACAGTGTTCCCCCTGCTGCCGATGATCCGTCCGTCCTCCCGCGCGAGGAGGGCGTCCTCGGCGGCGAAGGGAAGGAGCTCTCGTGAAGATCCTGCTCTGGGTGGAGTTCGGCCGGACGGAGATGGCTCGGGCAATCGAAGAAGTCCCCGGGACCGAGCTCGTCCGGATCCAGGATGCAGACCACCTGCGCGCGGAGCTCCCCGGTGCCGAGGTCCTGGTGACCATGTCCAAGCAGTACGACCGGGCCGTGGCCGAGGCCCTGATCTCCCTGGGCGGCCGACTCCGCTGGATGCAGGTCCTCACCACCGGTTTCGAGCGGATCACGCTCCACGGGGCTCCGCCGGGCGTGGTGGTGACGAACGCGGGAGACGCCTTCTCGCCCTTCGTGGCCGACCACGCGATGGCGCTCCTCCTCGGGGTCGCGCGCAAGCTCCCGGAAGCCGTGCGGGGTCAGACCGGGAAGGAGTGGCAACCGCGCCTCGCGAAGGAGGTGCGCGGGCTGCTGGGCGGTACTCTCGCGGTGGTCGGTTTCGGCAGCATCGGCCGGGAGATCGCGAGACGGGCGAGAGCCTTCGGGATGCGGGTCCTGGGGGTCTCGCGCTCGGCAGAGCCCCATCCCGAGGCGGACGAGGTCCACGCGATCGGGGACCTCCATGCGGTGCTGGCCCGGGCCGACGCTGTCGTCCTCGCCGTACCGCACACGAAGGAGACGACCCGCCTCATCGGTGAACCGGAGCTCCGGGCTTGCCGCCCTCACACGATTCTGGTGAACGTGGCACGGGGCTCGGTCGTGGACCAGAAGGCCCTGGAGCGGGCGCTCCGGGAAGGTTGGATCGGGGGCGCCGGGCTCGACGTCGTCACGCCGGAGCCGCTGCCGCCGGACGATCCGCTCTGGGACTGCCCGAATCTCCTCCTCACGCCCCACGTCGCGGGCTTTGGGCCGGGCATCCTCGACCGTCTGGCCACCCTCCTCCAGGAGAACCTGCGGCGCTACGCGGCCGGAGAGCCGTTGCGTTTCGTCGTCCAGCCGTAGCTAGTGTCCAGCCGGAAAGTGCCTTTCCGGATGGAGTCGCCGAGATGACCCCGAAGGAGGCCCCTTCGGGGTTACCGCTGGCGACGAAGACTCTCAGGAGAACACAGCTGGGAGCGCTTCCAGATGCGATCGGGGGAGGGAATTTCCTAAAGTGCAGTAGGCCTTTGACAGGATGGCGGTACGGCTCCTGACGCCCATCTTGTCGCAGATGTGCTGGATGTGCTTCTTTACAGTGAGCTCACTGACAAAGAGCTCCTGGGCAATTTCTCCGTTAGTCTTCGCTTCGAACAACTTGAATACGATATCGGCCTCTCTGCAGGTGATACCAAGAAGATGCTTCAGGTTGGCTCGGAGGTCGACGGCAGATTCTTTGGAGCAGCTAATCGAAACCGCGAGAAGAATCTCCTCATGACTTTCATCCACGCTCTTCGCGGGGCTGCAAGCCAAGTGATAGCGCCCGGAAGCGGTGACCACCTCCCAATGCGGAGCATGCTCCCGAGCAGCGAAAGCAGTGGCAGATTTCCTGGCCGCGGTCAACAGGGAGACGCCCGGCCCCTCTCGGGCGGAATGCGGTAGCGGCAGCAGGGCCTCCCCCCCGGTCAACGCCCGGAGCAACTTCCTACCCAGATCGTCCGCGTAGGCTACCCTTCCATCCCTGTGACACAAGAGAACTCCCCGGTGCTCCCGGGCTCCTTCTCTTCGTTGGAGTTCCCGTGCTCTGACCCCGTCAAGGGCGCTGGAAAGGTGAGGCACCAGGCAGTTCATCAGTTGGACTTCCCGGACTGAGAACGCGGGTGCTCGTTCGGACCGCAGGAGATCGAGAACTCCCCTCACCCCGCCCCATGACTCCAGGCGAGTCGCGATCTCGTGCAGGACCCCCTGCGGTCGGTAGAACTCCCTATAGTATGGAGTTCTCAAGAAGTCGTCGCGGGCGACCATCTCGGTCAGGCTCACGGTCCTACCGATCGCCTGGCACGAGACTTCCAAATGCTCGGCCACTTTGGAGAGCAGACACATAGGATCTTGAAGGTAATAAGAGGCCAAGTACCGATCTGCATCTACCTGACCGATCCCCATGTAAAAGAATCTCAACGGAGCCCCCACCGCCTCCTGCAGCATGAACACCGCCTTCTCGGCGCAGACGGCCTCACCCACGGCGGCAAGAACGTCCCGGCCAAGAGCGTCCCAGCCCGAGGCCGCGTGTGCGACCTCGGCTATCTCGAGAATCTTCCTGAAATCGTCGGCTCCCAAGCTCTCCATTCTGTCTCCGTCACCGCCGGCGTGACCCGTTTTCCTGCGCACAAGCGCCTTTCGCCCCTTCGTCCGCCGACGGGATCCGAGGCGACCCCGAGCGTCTCCAGTGGCCGGTCGAGCCGTGCGGAGTAGGCCCTGTCCGCCGACCGGCCCTATGCGACCGACATTGCCACGCCCTCCCCGGCGGGAACGTCATTTTCGAGACTCTTGCGCAGTTCCTGCTTGCGAACCTTGCCTAGGGCGGTTTCGGGGAATGCGGAGCAGAAGGTCACTCGCGTTGGCGCCTTGTAGCGGGCGAGCCGGCCTTGGCAGAAGGCCAAGACCTCCTGCGCGGTAAGCTCGCTCCCTTCCTTCCGGATGACCAACGCGTGGCCGGTCTCTCCCCACACCTCGTCGGGAACCCCGAGCACGGCCACGCGTTGGATGTTCGGATGCTCCCCCAGCACGCGCTCCACTTCCGCGGGATACACGTTCTCTCCGCCGGAGATGTACATGTCCTTCGCGCGATCGACGAGGTAGAAGTACCCGTCGGCGTCGACGCGGGCCAGGTCGCCGGTGTGGAGACAGCCGCCCCGAATCGTCTGCTGCGTGCGTTCGGGGTCGTCCCAATACTCCTTCATCAGGATCGACCCCTGAACGACGATCTCCCCCACCACTCCGGGCGACACGGGGACACCACACGAGTCGACAACTTTCACCTCCGCGTGGAAGACCGGCTTTCCGACCGTGCCCGGCCGTTCGACCAGGTCCTGCTCCGAGGCCCAAAGGAGGATCGAGGTCTCGGTCTGGCCCATGATCTGGCGAGGGGCGAAGCCCGCTTCCCGGCAGGCGGCCAGCACCTCCGGTGTGGTCTTCTCCCCGCCGATGGCCGACACCTTCAAAGAGGCCAGACTCCTTCTCTTTTCGGGAGGCACCCGAAGGAGGGCCTTGAACACCGTAGGTACCGCCTGGAACTTCGTGACGCCGAACACCTCGATATCTCGATACGTATCCTCAGCATTGAACCTCGGATGGAGGAGGATCGTGGCACCCTTGTAGAGCGCAGGAGAGGATTGGATGAAGAGCCCGCCGGAGTGGAAGAGCGGGAGCACGATCAGCATCACGTCGTCGGACTGAAGGTTGAAGAAGATGTCGGCGTTGAGGCAATTGAAGAACGTCTTTCGGTGCGACAAGACCGCGCCCTTGGGGTGACCCGTGGTGCCCGACGTATACATGATCACGTGGGGCTCTTCCGGGTCCGTAGGGCCGAGAGTAGCTGTCAGGAACGGCTGCCGCCCCTCGAAGGCGTCCCGGTCGGAGAAGGGTTCGACCCCCTGCAGGACGGCGGAGACGTCGCCCGGTGAAGCAAGCATCAAGGGCGGCCGGGCGCGGCTCAGATCGAGGGGGACGAGCGTCGGAGCGAACCGCTCCCCGAAGACCAGCAGGCGGGGACGCGAGTTGGAGAGGAGATAGCCGAGTTCCGTACCCGTGAGCCGGAAATTGAGGGGCACGAAGATCGCGCCCAGCTTTGCACAAGCGAGGTACAGCTCGAGGAACTCGGGGCAGTTCTCGAGCAGCACGGCCACGCGATCGGACTTCTCGACGCCGAGGGACTGGAGCCAGCAGGCCGTCTTGTCTGCGCGGCGCTTGAGCTCGGCGTACCGGATCGTCTCTCCCTCGAATATCAACGCCGGCCTTTCCGGCGCGAGTTCGGCCCAGCGGTCGACCCACCAGGCGACGTTCATGGATCGGATCATCTCGGGGCCCTCCCGGTCCCGTGCTTCCGGAATACGGACCCGGCGAGGCTCGAAGGCCTCGCCGGGTCTGTAGGTCAGTCCTTGTACGGTGCTTCGACGAGTTTCCCACCCTTGAGCGATAGCCAACCGCTGATGGGCTTGAAGGTGCCGCCCTTGACCTCTACCATGAAGCCGTCGTCCTGGGCGTGGTGATCGGCCGCGGTGACGGTCAGCGGGTTGAGAATTCCGCTCTCCCAGTTCTTGATCGACTCCAGCGCCTTGATGAAACCTTCTCTCGTGAGATCCCGCCCCGCCTTCTTGAGCCCCTCGACGAAGAGCGCGGTATAGAAGTAGCCGTAAAGGTTATAGCGGTTGGGTGTGTGTTC
>JACRCS010000456.1 GCA_016218905.1 Deltaproteobacteria bacterium | reverse complement strand
GTGTCCTTGGTCCCCTTGCGCCGGAGCACCCGGAGCACCCGGCCGTCGCTGTGCTGGAGGGTAGCGCCGACCCGAAGGGACGGGTACGGGTGAAGGAAGGCGGCGTCCTGCGATTGGCTGGGGAACCCGTAGAGGAGCGCTCGGAGCGCCCGCAGGGCGCTCGATTTGCCGGTTTCGTTTGCACCGTGGAGGACGACGAGACCGGGGTGACCCGTCGAGAAGTCGAGCGCCTGGGCAGTGAACGGGCCGTACGCGAGGAGGTCGAGAGAGAGAAGCTTCATCGGGCACGTCCCGCGCCGAGGAGCCGGGTGGCGAGGATGTGTTTCGCCCGTTCGAACGTCGAGCGGAGTCGTTCCGGCTCCCAGGGCGCCGGTTCCGTCGCCGGGTCGTAGAGGTCGTTCGGGAGCTTCGTCTTCAGGTCCTGGAAGTGCGTCCCGTACTGCTCGAGCACGTGGGGCGACGCTTCGATCCCCTCGACGGACCCGAGCAGTTCAGCGATCGCGTCGTCCTGTTCGACAGAGAGGGAGCGTTCCTCGGCGGGCTTCGTCTCGAAGAAGATCTTCTCGACCCACAGCCCGGCAGGGGAGATGTCGGCCCCGAGAGACCGAACCTCGTGCCGCCACCTCTCTGGACGGCCGGAGAGCTCTCGGTGAGCCTTCGTTGCCCCAGCCAGTCGAATTCGGACGGCGAGGAGCCGGCCGTCAGCCTCCCGGAGCTCCCGCTCAAGGGCCTCTCGCACGGAGTCCAGGACACGTTCTCCGTTCTCGGCACGGGAGAGGTCCACCCGACAGTCGCTCCAGCGGACGACGTCGATGTCGTGATGGGTGACGGACTGCACCTCCCGGTTTTCGACTGTGACGAGGGTGCAGCCCTTCGGACCCGGCTCCCGGGCGTGGCGGCCCTGGATGGTCCCCGAGAAGACGATCCAGGGGGCCTCGCAGACGACCTCCCGGAGGTGGGCGTGTCCCAAAGCCCAGTAGGCGTACCCCTTTCCCTGGAGCTCCGCGACAGTGCACGGAGCGTAAGGGTCGTGGTTCTCCCGCCCGTCTAGGCTCGTGTGGAGGAGGCCGATCGTGAAGAGGGCAGGTTCGGCGCGGGGGAACCCTGCGGCGAGGTTCGCCGAGACGGACTTCGCAGCGAAGCTCTGGCCGACGACGGCGGCGTCGAAGGCGTCGAACCGGACCACCTCCGGGTGCTTCCCCGAGAGCAGGCGCACGTTCTCGGGTAGCCGAAGGGCCTTTGTGATCTGGGAACCCGCATCGTGGTTCCCCGTCACGATCACCACCTGGACGCCGGCCCCCCGGAGCTTCCCCATCTGACCCGCGAAGTAGAGCCCGGAGTTGTGGTCCTTCCAGTCCGAGTCCCAGAGGTCGCCGGCGATGACGACGAGCGCGACCTCTTCCTCCTTCGCGAGCTCGACAAGGTTCTCCAGGGCGAGGCGCGAGGCAGCGCGGATCGCGTCCGCAGGGATGGCTCCGTACGGCTGCAGGCCCCGGAGCGGTGCGTCCAGGTGGAGGTCGGCGGCGTGAATGAACTTGAACAAGAAGTCCCCTCCCGAACCCAGTTCAGAAGGGGACACGATACCATGAAGCCCCGAGGGAATTCCCCGGGTTATCGGGTTCGAGGGCGCCGGAGGGGCTGCTACCCTCCGTACTCGTGCTCCGGGCCCGGGAACGCTCCCGACTCCACCTCGTTCTTGTACGCGGCGAGGGCCTTCCGGATCTCCTCCGAGAGGTTGGCGTACTTCTTGACGAACTTCGGGGTGAAGCGGTCGTAGAGGCCAACGAGGTCGTGGAGGACGAGCACCTGGCCGTCGCAGCCCGGGCCGGCGCCGATGCCGATGGTCGGGATCGAGAGGGCCTCGGTCATCTGGGTCGCCAGAGCGGAGGGAACGCACTCGAGGACCACCGCGAAGGCACCGGCCTCCTCGACGGCCTTGGCGTCCTCCATCAGGGTCCGGGCCGCGCGGGGGTCGCGCCCCTGGACCTTGAAGCCGCCGAGCTGGGTCGCCGTCTGGGGCGTGAGGCCGATGTGCCCCATGACGGGCATGCCGGCCCTGACGATCGCCTCCACCTTGTCCGCCTGGGTGACGCCGCCCTCGAGCTTCACGCAGTCGGCGCGGCCCTCCTTGACGAGGCGTCCGGCGTTCCGGACCGCGTCCTCCTCGCTCACCTGATACGAGAGGAACGGCAGGTCCCCGACCACCAGGAAGGAGGGGTTGGCGCGCGCCACGGCGGCCGTGTGGTGGACCATCTCGTCCATCGTCACCGGCACGGTATCGGGGTAGCCGAGGCAGACCATCCCGAGGCTGTCGCCGACGAGGACGAGATCGATGCCCACCTGGTCGACGAGCCCCGCCGTCGGGAAGTCGTAGGCGGTCACCATGGTGATCTTGGGACCGCTCTTCTTGCGCTCTTTGAGGGAGGTGATCGAGAGCTTGGCCACGGCGCCTCCGAGGGTTCGGGGTTGCTGGAGACGCCGAAGCTTATGCCGGAGGACCGGCAGGGTCAACCCGAGGACGGCCTCGGCGGCCGTCCTCGGGTTCTGGAGCCTAGCTGGTTTGAACTGACGACTGAAAACGTCATCCGGAAAGGCACTTTCCGGATGGCTAAACCTTGAACCTCCCGACCAACTCGGCGAGCCGGCGGCTTCGACCGCCCAGGCCCTCGGCGGTGTCGGTGGTCTGCTGGGCCCCCGCCGCGACCTGGCGCGCCAGGGCCGCGACGCTGTCCAGGTTGTGGCTGATCTCGCTCACCGCGGTGGCCTGCTGTTGGGTGGCCGTCGCGATCTGGGTCACCATTCCGGAGTTCTTGGCGATCCGGCCGACGATCTCGCCCAATGCCCGACCGGCGCTCCGAGAAAGGTCCGCGCTCCGGCCGGCCTCCTCGACCCCGACGGTCACGGAACGGACCGTCTGCTCCGTCTCGGAGCGGATCGCCATGATGGTGTCGCTCACCTGCCGGGTGGCCTGGGCGGTCTTCTCGGCCAGCTTGCGCACCTCGTCGGCCACGACCGCGAACCCCCGGCCGTGCTCTCCGGCCCTCGCCGCCGCGATGGCGGCGTTGAGGGCCAGGAGGTTCGTCTGGTCCGCGATGTCGTCGATGACGGTCATCAGTTCGCCGATGGCGGTCGAGCGGTCCCCGAGTTCTTGGACCTTGCCGGAGATGGCGCGGACCCGTTCCTCCACGCGTCCCATGGCGACGACGCTCTCTTCTACGGTGTTTCCGCCCGCCACGGCGGCCTCTGAAGCCGCTCTGGCCATGTCCGCCGCCTCGCGGGCCCCGTCCGAGACCTGGAGCACGGTCGCGCTCATCTCTTCGGCCGAGCTAGCCGCGGACTGGGTCTTGTCGCTCTGTTCGGTGGCGCCCGCCAACATCCGCCGGCTCTCGTGGAGGATCTCTTCGACCCCGGCGGAGACCTCCCCCGCCGTGGCGTGGATCCGGCCGACGAGGCCCTGGAGGTTCTCGACGAAGGTGTTGAAGGTCCTGGCCACCTCGCCCATCTCGTCTTCCGTCTTCGCCAAGAGCCGCTGGGTCAAGTCTCCGTCGCCGGCGGCCACGTCCTTCATCCGGGCGATCAGCTCGGCCAGGGGCCTCCGCACCAGGGCGCCGAGGAGGAAGTAGACGCCGAACGAGGCGAGGAGCAGCCCGCCCAAGCCGATGGCGACGCTCGTCGAGATCCCGAGCGCGAGGGCCTTGCGCAGGCTCTCGAGGCTGTAGCGGACGTAGAGCACCCCTGCCAGATCCCCGACGCGCGCCTGCTCGTGGCATTCAAGACAGTCGGCCTCCATGTAGTGGGCCCGCAGGTGATAGACGGAGCCGTCCGCCTCGACCGCTCGATGTTTGCCCCGGCCGGTGAGCGCGCTCCGATAGGCCTCTTGGAGGAGCGGTTTGGAGACCTGGTCGTTTCGACTCGAGAAGTGCACGTTTCCGCCCGGGGCCGCGAGCCCGATCTCCATGACGCCGGGAATCTTCGAGAGGTCCGTGAGGAGCGATTTGAAAAGGTCCATCTGACCGCGTTCGAGGGAGCCCTTCGTTCCGAGGTCGAGGCTCTCGAACACGCTGGAAGCCTGGTCGTGGGCCGCGTTTCGGAGCAGCCGTGCCGTCTGGCGCGTCGAGATGAGCGTACTGACGCCGAAGATCACCAGCAACAGCAGAACAAGGAACGCGCTTACCTTCAACTGTATGCCGAGGCGCATCGAAGGGTCCTCCCGTATCAGGACATGAGTCCGGCTCGCCGAGGCGGTAGGAAGGCTAAGTGATCCCGGGCTGGGCTTCGCCTCGAGTCACCGCATCGAAGACGATCTTCGTCATCTTTGTCCGGTTCATTCCCCTGCCTTCCGTGATTCCTCTCATCGAAACAAAGGATCGATTACTTGACCGCTGCGGGCGCTCAGCTCGCAATAATTACCAATTCGGGGAAACAAAGGATGCGGTCCCAGGCGCCGGCACGCCGCCTCCATTCTTCTCAGAAAGGTGGGATGGCTCTCATTTTTTCCTAATGTCTTGACAGGAAGTGGGACGATTTGTATAGTCGGGACCAAATTGTGGGAGAAAGTGGGACGTCGTGGAAGGGCCGGGTGGATGTTCCGAGGCTGCTTCGAACACACCATCGACGACAAGGGACGCCTGAGCATCCCGGCCAAGTTCCGAGACGCCCTGGAGCACCAGTTCACCTCGCCGCTCATCGTCACGCGCAAGAAGGAGTGCCTCGTCGCCTACCCGGCCGACGAGTGGAAGGTGCTGGAGACGCGCATGAGCGAGCTGCCGAGCTTCGACAGGAACGTCCAGGACTTCCGCCGCTTCTTCTACGCCCCCGCCCAGGAGTGCCCCGTCGACAAGGCCGGCCGGATCCTGGTCCCGCCTACGCTGCGGTCCTTCGCCGCCCTGGAGAAGGACGTGATCTTCGCCGGAATGGGAAAGACCTTCGAGATCTGGTCCAAGCAACGCTACGACTCGGCCATCAACCAGGTGGTCGAGAACTACGAGGCGATGGCGCAAGCCATGGGCGAGATGGGTCTATGAGAACGATTCAGAGGGCGCTCCGTCGGGGAGTTCCGGTCATTCGCCTGGTGGGCGAAGTGGGAGCCGAGTCGGCCGAGCAGGTCGGTGCGGAGCTGTACGCCGCCTTCAAGTCTTCGGACGGGCGCGTCCTGCTCGACCTGCGGCCGACGGTGCACCTCCACTACCGCGTGGCGGCGCTGCTCGTGGGGGCCGCGCTCTGCCGGCGCCGCCTGGGAGTCGTGGGGCCGACGCCGTACATCCGGCAGATCCTGCGCTTCGCCGGCGCGCTGGAAGAAGACGTGCGGGAGTACCGCGACCTCGGAGAGGCGCTGGGGGACCCCGCGGCTTGAGCGACGCCTACCACGTTCCCGTCCTCCGGGAGGAGGTCCTCGCCTTCCTCCCGGCGGAACCGGATGGGATCTATGTGGACGGCACGCTGGGCGGCGGCGGGCACGCGAGGGCGCTCCTCGAGCGCCTCGGCCCCCGAGGCCTCCTCCTCGGGGTCGACCGGGACCGCGAAGCCCTGGAGGCGTGCTGGCCGCTGGAGGCCGAGTACCCGGGCAAGGTGAGGCTCCTCCACGGCAACTTCGGCGAGCTCGGCCCGCTCCTGCGGGCCCAGGGCTGGGAGGCGGTGGACGGCGTCCTCGTGGACCTGGGGGTCTCGTCCCGGCACCTGGACGAGGCGGAGAGAGGCTTCAGTTTCGTTCGCGGGGGCCCCTTGGACATGCGCATGGACGCCAGCCAGGGGGTCACCGCGGCGGATCTGGTAAATGAGAGTTCCGAAGAGCAACTGGTGAAGCTCTTCGAGGAGTTCGGGGAGGAGCCCCGTTCGCGCAAGGCGGCAAGGGCCGTGGTGGAGGCAAGGAGGCGGGCTCCGATCTCCACCACGGCCGACCTCGCGCGAGTGCTGGAGAGGGCCCTCGGGCGGCGCGGTCCCAAGCATCCGGGCACCCGCATCTTTCAGGCGCTGAGGATCGCGGTGAACCAGGAGCTCTCGGCCCTCGACGCCCTGCTCGTCCAGGCGCCGGTGCTCCTCAAGCCGGGGGGTAGGCTGGTGACGATCGCGTACCACTCCCTGGAGGACCGCCGTATCAAGCGGGCCTTTCGGGAGACGGAAGGCCTGGAGGCCCTCACGCGGAAGGCGGTCAAGCCCACGCGGGCCGAAGTGGAGAGGAATCCGCGGGCGAGGAGCGCCCGGCTTCGGGCGGCGCAACGAATCATCGAGAGGAGCTGAGGGCGCGAGCCTTCGATCTTCTCCGAACCACGCTCCCGTCGAAGCGGGAGCGGCTCGAGGAGGATGAGCATGGAAACGGGGAAGCGCGCGAGAGCTCTTGCACAGGCCCCGGGTTTCGAGCTGCCGCGGGTCGACGTGAGGCAGTTCGCGCTCCACGCCCTGCTCTTCGTCTTCTGTCTGACGTCGGCGCTGGTCCTGACGTACTCCCGGCTGGAAATCACCCGCACGCGGTACGAGATCAACGACCTCCACCAGCGGCGTCAGACGCTCCTCGCCGAGACGGATCGGCTCCGCGTCGAGGCCGCCGCGCTCGGTTCGCCGCGCCGGATCGAGAAGCTCGCGCGGGAGGCCGGTTTTACGTACCCCAGCCAGGACTCTCTGGTCATCTTGGATGACTAGATGGGGAGCCATCCAGGCGAGCCGCGCCCGGGTCCGGGTTCTGGCCGGCCTGGTGCTCTCCCTCTTCGGGATCGCTGCGCTGCGCGCGGCGTACCTGCAGACTCTCGGCGCCCCTTCGCTCCGCTGCCGGACGGAAGACCAGCGCGTCCGGAGGCTAAAGCTCCTGCCCGCCCGCGGCACGATGTACGACCGGAACATGCGGGAGCTGGCGGTCAGCATCCCGGGCGCGAGCGTCTTCGTCGACCCCTCGGTCGTCCTCCAGAGCGCAGAGCGCTTCGACCAGCTCTGCCGCTCCCTCGCCGTGGACCCTCAGGACGCGCGCCGCCAGCTCACCCGGGGCGGTTCCCACTTCGCCTGGCTGAAGCGACGGATCTCTCCCGCTGAGGAGGAGACGGTCCACGCCCTGAAGATCCAGGGCGTCGGAATCGCCCGGGAGGCGCACCGCTTCTACCCCAACACGAGCCTGGCGGGCCAGGCGCTCGGGTTCGTCGGGTCCGAAGAGGAGGGGCGCGGCGGGCTCGAGTACCAGTACGACGCGGTGCTCCGCGGGCGGGACGTCTGGGTCCGGGCGGACCGCGACGCCCGCGGCGGTCTGCTCCTCACCGACGCGCCGGAACCGATGGAGGGCATGGGCCAGAGCCTGGTCCTCACGATCGACGAAACGATCCAACACATCGCCGAAGAGGAGCTCGCCAAGGCCGTCGAGAAGGCGGCGGCCAAGGGCGGCTGGGTCGTCGCCCTGGAGCCTTCGACGGGGGAGATCCTGGCGCTCGCCCAGTGGCCGACGTTCAACCCGAACGCCATGAAGTCGGCGCCCGCGGCGACCCGCAAGCTCCGGGCGACGTGCGACGTCTATGAGCCGGGAAGCACCTTCAAGAGCCTCTTCGTAGGAATCCTCCTCGACCGGAAGATCGTCCGCCCCACCGACACCGTATTCTGCGAGAATGGCCTCTGGGTGACGGGAAGCCAGCGGATCCACGATCACCACGGGCAGGGGCTCCTGACCGTGTCGGACGTCCTCAAGGTGTCGAGCAACATCGGCGTCGCGAAGCTCTCCGAGCGGATCGCCCCTCAGGGCTTCTACGATGGCCTGAAGCTCTTCGGCGTCGGCGTCCCCACGGAGGTGGATCTCCCGGGAGAGTCGAAGGGGATCCTGCTGCCGACCGAGTCGTGGTCGAAGAGCACGGCCAAGACGATGTCCTTCGGCCAGGGCGTCTCCGCGACGGCCCTCCAGGTCACCTCCGCCCTGGCCACCATCGCCAACGGCGGCGTCCGGATGAAGCCGCACATCGTCCGGTCGGTGCTGGACCAGAAGGGCGCCGTGGTGAAGCGGATCGCGCCGCAGGTCGCCGTAAGGGCCATCTCCCCGGAGGCCGCCCGGGAGCTCGCGCGGATGATGGAGTCGGTGGTCCACGCAGAGGGCGGCACCGGGAGCCTCGCCGCGGTCCCGGGCTTTACGACGGCGGGGAAGACCGGAACGGCCTGGAAGCCGAACCCCGACGGCCGGGGCTACGCCCGCAACGCGATCGTCGCGAGCTTCATGGGCTTCGTACCGTCCCGGGCGCCCCGGCTGGCGCTCCTCGTGGCGATCGACGAGCCCACCCGAGGCTCCCGGTACGGGGGAACCACGGCCGGCCCGGCTTTCCGCGAGATCGCGCAGCAGGCGCTCGCCTACCTGCAGGTGCCTCCCGAAGCCGACGCGCCGGCCGTCGCGAAGGCTCCGGGGAGCGGGACGACGAAGACGACGCCCCCGCCCGAGGAGGAGGTCATGCCGGTGGCCGCCGCCGAGGAGACGCCCCGCGGCACGATGCCGGACCTCCGGGGGCTCACCATGAGGGAGGCGCTCCGCAGGATCGAGGGCGCCGGGGTGGCCGTGAATCTGACGCTGGTCGGTTCCGGCATCGCCGCCCAGCAAGAACCGGCTCCGGGCCTGCCGCTCGAAGAGGGGAGCGCGTGCCGGATCGTCTTCAATCCCCTCATGTGACGGGGGTCCGCCCCGAGCACTCAGCGTCCAAGGACGGTGGTCCCGTGCGCCTTTCCCGAATCATCTCCGAACTTCCCGGTGCGACCCTCCTCGATCCCGGCGATCCCGAGATCGGGGGAGTCACCTGCGACTCCCGAAGGGTGCGCCCGGGCGACCTCTTCGCGGCGGTCCGAGGCACCCTCGCCGACGGCCACCTCTACCTGGAGGCCGCGGCGCGGGCGGGCGCGGCGGCCTGCCTGGTCGAGGAGGAGCGACCCGCCTTCGGGCTCCCGCGCGTCCGGGTCGCGGACTCCGAGGCGGCCCTCGGGCTCGCCTCCTCCGCCTTCTGGGGGCATCCCTCCCGTAGGCTCCTCCTCGTCGGCCTCACGGGCACGAACGGCAAGACCACGACCGCGTACCTGATCCAGAGGATCCTCGAAGAACAGAACATTTGCACCGGCCGGCTCGGAACCGTATCCTACTGCTTCCCCACCCGGGAAGAGCCTGCCCCCCTGACGACGCCCGACGCCCCGACCCTGCAGCGCGCGCTGGCGCGCATGCTCGCGGAAGGGGCCCGCGCGGCGGTCATGGAGGTGAGCTCCCACTCTCTCGCCAGGAGGAGGGTCGAAGGCTGCGCCTTCTCCTGCGCGGTCTTCACCAACCTGACGCAGGATCACCTCGACTACCACGGGTCCATGGAAACTTACTACGAGGCCAAGAAGGTCCTCTTCACCCGGTACCGCCGAGAGGCGCCGGCCGTGGTGAACGCCGAGGACCCCTGGGGGCGCCGGCTGCTCGGCGAGCTCTCGGGGAGCGTGATCTCCTACGGACTCGAGTCGGGTGACGTCCGCTTCGAGGTCGAGGACCTCGGTGCCTCCGGGGCCGCCGGCCGGCTGCGCTACCCCGGCGGGGAGACGCCGCTCTCGATTCCCCTCGCCGGCGCCTTCAACGCGCAAAACGCCGCGGCCGCCATGGCGACGGCCTGGGCCCTCGAGCTCGACCTCGAGCGGGCGGCGGAGACGCTCGGGCGAGCGCCCCAGGTGCCCGGGCGGCTGGAGGCCGTCGGGAACGACGCCGGCCTCTCCGTCTACGTCGACTACGCCCATACGCCCGACGCGCTGGAGCGGGTGCTCGAAGCCGTGCGCGCGGTGGCGCGAGGCCGGGTCCTCTGCGTCTTCGGGTGCGGGGGCGATCGGGACCGGGGGAAGCGGCCGCTCATGGCCCGCGCCGCCGCGGCCCTGGCCGACGCCGTCGTCCTCACGGCCGACAACTCGCGCTCCGAGCCCACGGAGGCGATCCTCGACGCGATCCAGGCTGGGCTGCCGCGCGAGTGGCGGCACGCGTCGGCGGAGGACTTCCCGGAGGCGCTGGAGGGCGGAGGGCCGTCGTTCGCGAGGGTGCCGGACCGCGCGGCTGCCATCCGGCTCGCCCTCTTCTCGGCGCGGCCGGGGGACGCCGTCGTGATCGCCGGCAAGGGCCACGAAACGACGCAGGACATCGGCGGCGTCAAGACGCCCTTCGACGACCGGGAGGTGGCGAGGGAGGCCCTGGCCGAGCGGCTCTCCGGGGGAGGGAAGGCGTGAGGCTCTCGCTCTCCGACGTCCTCGCCGCCACCGGCGGAACCCTCGAAGGTCCGTCCGCTCCGGTAACCTTCGGGGCCGTCTCCACCGACACGCGCGAGATCGGGGAGGGAAGCCTCTTTCTCGCCCTCAAGGGCGAGCGCTTCGACGGGCACGACTTCGTCGAGGAGGCGCTTCGCCGGGGCGCCGCCGGCGTGGTCCTCTCGGCAGGTCCGGCGCCCGGGTCGGTCCCGGCCGTACGCGTCGCCGACACGCTCCTGGCGCTCGGCGCCCTCGGCCGGTTCGTCCGCCGCAGGCTCGGCCTCCGGGTGATCGCGGTCACCGGGAGCGTCGGGAAGACGACCACCAAGGAGATGATCGGGGCCCTACTCCGGGCGGAGGGCCTGCGCGTCCTCCAGACCCCGGGGAACCTCAACAACCGGATCGGCCTGCCCCTGACGCTCCTCTCCGCGGTGGGGGACGAGGAGACGGCGGTGCTGGAGCTCGGCGTCAGCGAGCCGGGCGAGATGGCCCACCTGACCCGGATCTGCGAGCCGGACGTGGCCGTGATCACCGCCGTCGCGGCGTGCCACACCGAGCGCCTCGGAAGCGTCGAAGGCGTCGCCCGGGAGAAGCTCTCCATCGCCCAGGGCCTCCGGGAGGGTGGAACGCTCGTCCTGCCGTTCGGGGAGCCGCTCCTGGTCGCGCCCGCCGGGGTCCGGGCGGCCCGCTTCGGCTGGGAACCGGGCGCCGAGCTCCGCGGCGAGGGGCTCGAGCTCCACGGCAACGACGGGAGCTCCTTCCGGTTGGGGAGCGTCGAACTCGACCTGCCGCTGCCCGGTCGCCACAACGCCGAGAACGCCCTCGCGGCCCTCGCCGCGGTCCGGGCCTGCGGGTTCTCCGCCGAGCGCGCTCCGGAAGCGCTCGCGTCGCTCCGGCCGAGCCCGCTGCGGGGAGAGGTGCGAGCCGGGGTGCACGGCGCCCGGCTCTACGTCGATTGCTACAACGCGAACCCTCGGGCCATGGAGGCGGCGCTCGAGACCGTCGCGACCCTCGCGGGCTCCAGCCGGCGGGTCGCCGTCCTCGGCGAGATGAAGGAGCTCGGGGAGCTCTGCCGGGAGGGGCACGCCCGGGTGGGCCGCGTCGCGGCCCGGCTCGGGTACGACGAGCTCCACCTCCTCGGCGAGTCCTGCCGCTGGGTCGGAGAGGCGGCGGTCGAGGCGGGATTGGCGCCCGGCAAGGCGCGCGTGTACGGGGGAAAGGAAGAGCTTTCGGAGGCGCTCCCGGGGCGCCTCGGGCCGGGCGACTGGGTCCTCATCAAGGGGAGCCGGGCCATGGGGCTCGAGGCGGTGGCCGAGCGCCTCTCCACTCCAGACCAGCGGACAACCTAGACCCATGCTCTATCGCTTCTTCTTTGCCCTGCACGAGGTCTTCGGCCCTCTGAACGTCTTTCGCTACATCACCTTCCGCGTGCTCCTCGGCATGCTGACGGCCCTGGCGCTGGCGCTCTTCCTCGGTCCCTGGATCATCGAGGCCCTGAAGAAGCTCCGCGCCGGCCAGGCGATCCGGGAGGACGGACCCCAGTCGCACCTGAAGAAGGCGGGGACCCCCACCATGGGCGGCACGCTCATGCTCTTCGCCTTCGGCATCGCGACCGTCGCCTGGGCCGATCCGGTGAACCTGACGGTGTGGGTGGTCCTGGGCGTCACGATGGGTTTTGGGGCCGTCGGCTTCATCGACGACTACCTCAAGGTGACGCGGCGAAACTCCCGGGGCCTGCGGGGGCGGATCAAGTTCTGGAGCCTCGTCGCGATCGCCTCCGTCGGCTGCGCCGTGCTCTGGTCCCGCCAGGGCTTCGACACGCACCTCTACGTCCCCTTCGTGAAGGGGTTCCACCCCGACCTGGGGCTCTTCTACCTCCCCTTCGCGGTCTTCGTGGTGGTCGGCGCGTCCAACGCCGTGAACCTCACGGACGGGCTCGACGGCCTCGCCATCGGTCCCGTCATCACGGCGAGCATGACCTACCTGATCTTCGCCTACGTCTCCGGGAACGCGAAGATCGCCGAGTACCTCCAGATTCCCTTCGTGGCGAGCGCCGGCGAGCTCTCGGTCTTCTGCTCTGCCATCGCAGGAGCCGCTCTCGGGTTCCTCTGGTACAACGCCTACCCGGCCCAGGTCTTCATGGGCGACGTGGGGAGCCTCGCCCTCGGGGGGGCGCTCGGCATGGTGGCGGTCGTGAGCAAGTTCGAGATCGTCCTCGCCCTCGTCGGAGGCGTCTTCGTGATAGAGACCCTGAGCGTCGTGCTCCAGGTGGCCTCCTTCAAGACGCGCCGCAAGCGCATCTTCCGGATGGCGCCCATTCACCACCACTTCGAGCTCAAGGGCTGGGCCGAGCCGAAGATCATCGTCCGTTTCTGGATCATCTCCATCATTCTCGCCCTCCTCGGGCTCACGACCCTGAAGCTGAGGTAGGACGTGAACAGACGAGACCGGCGATGAGCGCCCGAGAGGATCCCGCCACGCGCGACGTGTCGGACGTCAGGGATCTTGCCGGCTCCAGCGTCCTCGTGCTCGGCGCCGGGGTGAGCGGCCGGTCGGCCGCCCGGTTCCTGCTCGCCGCGGGCGCCCGCGTCTCCCTCTACGACGACGCGCCGCGGGAGAAGCTCTCGCCGGAGGCCCTCGCGCTCGAGGCGCCGGGCGTGAGCGTCCTCGCCGGAGGGCCCGAGCTCCGGGGCCGGGACTTCGATCTCGCCATCCTGAGCCCGGGTATCCCCTTTGGGTCGGCTCTGGTGGAGGGGCTCACCGCCTCGGGCGTGGAGGTGGTCGGCGAGATCGAGTTCGCGAGCCGGCTCCTCTCGGCCCCGATCGTCGCGATCACGGGAACCAACGGCAAAACCACGGTGACGAGGCTCCTCGGGCGCATCCTCGAGGCCCAGGGGAGGAAGACCTTCGTCGGGGGCAACGTGGGCACGCCGCTCGTCGAGGCGGTGGGGTCCGAGTGGGACGTCGTCGTGGCGGAGGTGTCGAGCTTCCAGCTCGAGTCGATCCGCTCCTTTCGGCCCCGGGTGGCGCTGCTCCTCAACGTGACGGACGACCACTTCGAGCGGCACGGCGACCTGGCGGCCTACGCCCGCGCCAAGGCGAGGATCTTCGAGAACCAGGCCGGGGGCGACGCGGCGATCGTCAACGCGGACGACCGCACCGCCTGGGAGGCGGGCCGAAGGGCCCGCGCGGTCTGCCTGCCCTACGCCACCGAGCGGACGCTCCCGGTCGGGGCGTGGGCGGAGGGCGGGGACGCGATCTTTCTCCTGCCCGGCCGGGACGGCGTTCGGGTGCCGGGCCGGTTCGGAGAGATGGCGCTGCCCGGCCGCCACAACCTCGGGAACGCGCTCGCGGCGTGCCTCGCGGCGGCCTGGCTGGGCGCGGATCCGCGGCGGGCCTGGGAGGAGGCCTCCCGCTTTCGGGGGCTCCCCCACCGCATCGAGCGCTTCCTCGACTGGCGCGGCATCCGTTTCTACGACGACTCCAAGGGCACGAACGTAGACGCCACGCGCCGGGCGCTCGAGACGGTGGAGGGGCCGGTGGTCTGGGTGGCCGGAGGCGTCGACAAGGGGGGCGACTACGGGCCCCTCCTTCCCGTGCTCCGGGAGCGCGTCCGGCATGGGATCCTCGTGGGCGCTTCCGCGCGGCGCATGGCCCAAGACCTGGCGGGCGCGGCGCCCATTTCGGTCGCCGCGGACTGGCCCGAGGCCGTGC